>JAGRHX010000572.1 GCA_020444775.1 Gammaproteobacteria bacterium | reverse complement strand
AACGACCAGGCGATCAGCAAGGTGAAGAGCGGCGCGGCGCTGACGATGGGCGCGACGATGACCACATCGCCCAACCACAACGCGGTGTTCAGACAGATCACCGCGACGCCGCTGAGCGATCCGGCGGCCAGGCACCAGAGCACACCGGCCCGCGGCGGGACACCCAGTGTCCCGCGTCTGGTACGGACCGCGAACAGCACCGTCGAGGCCAGCAGCGATACGCCGAACGAGATGCACGCCCCCATCACCGGGTTGGGCAGCAGCCCAAGTCCGAAGGCACTGACGTTGTTGTTGACGGCGCGAATCAGCGCCGCGCCTGTCGCGAACAGCAGCGCCGCCTTCATCAGGCTCGGTACCCGGGCCGGATTCCAGTACAACCACGCCACCCCGAGCACGGTCAGGCAGGTACCGAGCGCGACCAGCAGGTCGACCCGCTCGCCCAGCATCAGCACGGCAATCGCCGCCGCGAACAGCGGTGAGGTCGCATCGAAGGAGGCCGCGACGGTCGCACCGATGCGGCGGTTGGCCTCATAGGCCAGAAAACGTGACAGGACCGGATGTATCAGCCCGTTGAGCGCGAATACCCAGACCGCGGGATTGCGCCAGTCGTCGGCCTCGAACCAGGTCGGCATCAGCAACACGAAGATACCGAAGGTCGCGAGTATGGACAGCATCGACGCGACCTGGGAATCCACGTGCTGGACCGCCTGACGCACGGCATTCCCGGCACCACCGAAGAACAAGGCCGCAGTGAGGGCGAGCAGTGGAACCAGCTGCTCAGGCACCTCGGCGCTCGTTCTCCGACGCCCCCTCGAGCGCGATCGTGCCACTCATGCACTGGCGGCCGCGGGCCCAGCACAGCTCGATCTCCGCCGTGTCGGCGAGCAGCGTCAACGCCACGTCCAGACCGCTGAAATCGAGGATGCGCACACCGTCGATCGCGATCAGCAGGTCGCCCACCGCCAGCCCGCAACGCTGCGCCGGACCGCCGTCGACGACCGAGCAGACGCTGAGGCCGGCATCACCTCCAGCGAAGCGTGCCCCGATCACCGCCATCCTCGGCGCCATCGGCAGGCGCACGTCGTGCGCCATCAGCAGCTGTAGATCGCTCACCGTATAGGGCCAGAGCGGCTCCAGATCGGCCTGCAAGAGACCTTCACTGGTCTGCACGAGGCGTACATGGATCGGCCATCCGGATGCATCGAGCGGTCCCACTTGCAGGTCGATCGCAACGCGTGCGCCCGCAGGCTCGATCACACGGGCGCTGACGTTGCGCGGATCACGCCCGCGAAGCTCCGCTCGCGGCGGCCGCGCTGAAGCTACGGGTAGATGCAGCCACGGCAGATCGAAGTGCTCACCGAAGGTCTCCGGTACCTTCAACGCCTCCCAAATCTGGTAACCCAGACGCTCGACGATGAACGCGGCGCTTAACTCGAAGCGGTTGCTCAACTGACTGGCTCCGTGCTGGTGACTGTGTGCCGGTGACCGTGGGTCGGGCCGATCGCCGACGGACAGCCCAGATGACGACACTGATGACGACACTGATGACGCGACTGATGACGGACCCGCGACCCGTGCGCGGATCCGAACCCGATCCGGCAGGACCGACACTGCGACTGATGGTAGCAGAGCCTGGCTCCGGCCCATCTCGGACGCCATCCCAGCACACCGCGAGCATCTTGGGGCCACGCCGCGCATCCCGGGTCCATGGGGGAAGCGGCTACACTGTGCCTCACGACCGCCTGCCCGTCGTTTGTCGATAAAGGACACAGGTTGCCCCGATGTATGACCCCAGCACCATCGCACTTCGCACCTTCCACGATGCCCGAGAAGCCTTCGTGGCAGGCACCGACACGCCTTCGGCTTATCTCGAGCGCTGCATCGAACGCATCGAGTCACGCGAGCCCGAGGTCCGGGCCTGGGTACATCTGAACCTGGATGCCGCACGCCAGGCGGCCCGGCAGGCAAGCGAGCGCTACCGGCAGAATCGCCCGATATCGCCCATAGGAAATCGCTGATTTATTCCATCCATGGAATCAATCAGCATCGCAAAGCGAAAATGCGATTTCCGCTTTGCTCCCGCAGTCAACGATTTTCATCGTCGACTGCAGCTTCGCGAGTCCGGCGTTCGGATCCTCGGCCGCGACGACAATCCGCTCATCGAAGCCTTCGAGCAGGCCATCGCGAGCTCCGTGGCCCTGTGCCGCGAGCTGTGCAGCTACGAGATGCGCTGGGCGCTGCGCAACTACAAGGACACCGGTCTGCTCAGCGACGAGCTCGGCGTGTGGCTGGAGATGGCAGAGGCGATGACGCTCGACGACTATCGCCAGGCGCTGCAACGACGCGGTGAGATGCGGGCCCGTCTCGAGGCGCTACGACCGCTGGCCGATGGGCTGATCACGCTGTCCTGCGTCGGCCCCGCGCCGCCGCTCGATGCGTCGGTCGACTCCGGCGAGGCGGCCTACGCGTTCAAGACCGGCAGCCCCGCGTTCACCGCCTTCACCTCGGCGACCGGCGCGCCTGCAATCTCCCTGCCGCTGGTCGCGATGCAAGGCCTGCCGGTCGGCGTGCAGCTCGTCGGCCAGCCTCACGACGACTGGCGGCTGTGCGGTCATGCGCGCTGGATGATGGGTCATATCGAGCCGCTGCGGGTCTTGCCTCGCGCGCTCAGCTCATGATGCCGATCTGCCAGGGCACGAACTCGTTGTCGCCGAGCCCGAGCAGCTCGCTCTTCGAAGGTTCGCCGGACACGGTGCGCAGCATCAGCTCGAAGATCCGTTGTCCCATCTCCTCCAGCGTGCAGGTCCCGTCCAGGATCTCGCCACAGTTGATGTCCATGTCCTCTTCCAGACGCTGGAACATCGGTGTGTTGGTGGCGAGCTTCAGGCTCGGCACCGGCTTGGCACCGAACATCGAGCCACGCCCGGTGGTGAAGGCGATGAGGTTCGCACCACCGGCGATCTGACCGGTCGCCGACACCGGGTCGTAGCCCGGGGTGTCCATGAACACCAGCCCCTTGCTGGTCACCGGTTGCGCATACTCGTAGACGTCCATCAACGGGCCGGTACCGCCCTTCATCGACGATCCCAGCGACTTCTCGAAGATGTTGGCCAGGCCACCGGCCTGGTTTCCCGGGCTGACCCGACCGTTGATTTGCACGTCGTGGCCGACCGAGTACTCGTCCTTCCACCAACGGATGCGCTCGACCAGCTTCTGGCCCACGGCCACCGAGGCGGCGCGCCGCGTGAGAGTGTGCTCGACGCCGTAGATCTCTGGGGTCTCGGAGAGGATCGCGGTGCCACCGTGACGCACCAGGAGATCGACCGCAGCCCCCAGCGCCGGGTTGGCCGTGATCGAGGAAAAGCCATCGGAGCCGCCGCACTGCAAACCCACGCACAGATGCGCGGCTGAAACCGGTTGCCGACTGACCCGATTGGCCTCGGGCAACAGCGCCTTGACCGCCTCGACGCCCGCCTCAATGGTCTTTCGCGTGCCACCGGTGTCCTGCATGGTGAAGGCATGCAGGTTGGGACCGGTGCTCATGCCCTGCTCCTCGAGCAGGCCCGCGACCTGATTACGTTCGCAGCCAAGACCGATAATCAGGGCCGCCGCAAGGTTCGGATGACGGGCGTAGCCGGCCATGGTGCGGCGTAGCAGGGACATCGGCTCACCGGTCATGTCCATGCCGCAGCCGAGCTGATGATTGAACGCAACCACCCCATCGACATTCGGGTAGTCGGCCAGTCGCTCGGGGGTGAACCATTCGGCGATCTTGCGCACTACCGTCGCCGAGCAGTTGACCGTCGACAGCACGCCCACGTAGTTGCGTGTCGCGACCCGCCCGTCGGGCCTGACGATGCCCTGGAAGGTGGCGCGCTGCGTGTCCGGCACGAGCTCGACGGGCCGGTATTCGCTGGCATGAGCGTAGTCCCGGTCGAACTCCTTGAAATCGGTGTTGTGGCTGTGGACCAGCGAGCCCGGCGCGATATCCTCGGCGGCGAACCCGATGACCACGTTGTACTTCAGGATCGGGGTGCCGCGGGCAATCCTTTGCGTGGCGATCTTGTACCCGGCCGAAACCTGCGCCCGGCTGACGATGTTCTCTCCTGGAATCGACGCACCAAGGCCGATATCGGTGCGTGCCACCACCACGTTGTCGTTCGGGTGCAGGCGGATTGCCGGACCGGTGACCCGCTTGTGTGTCGTCTCGATCATGATGCTGCTCGTCCAAGCCTGTGATGCCAGGCGCGATGATATGCAAAGCGGCGCATGCCACGCCATGTGGACGGCGCCCGGCACGCGATCGACAACCGGCGACGCTCGCGGGATTCAAGCCATGCAACGGGTCCAGATGACGCGCTCTGCCGCGGGAGCGCGGCCGGGAGCGTCGGCACTGGCCGCCCGCTCAGGCATCGAAACGCGCGTTCAGCTCACGCATCTTCTCGAGCAGACCGTCCATCCCCGACTTGTTGGCCAGTGCCGTGTAGCTGGTCCGATAGCTCGCCACCAGGCTGACACCGTCCACACTGACGTCGTGGATCTTCCAGGTCGAGGCCTGCGGATGCATGTCGAACTGCACCGACACGGTCTGTCCGGCCGTCATGGACACCTGGATGGGCACGGCTACGTCGTCCTCGGAGCGCGGTCGCGCCGGCAGGAAGGACAGTGGGCGGACCAGATAGTCGACGAATGGACGCGAATAGGTGCGAATGAGGATCTTCTTGAACTCGGCCAGGAAAGCGTCACGCTGAGCCGGCGTCGCACGCGCCCAGTGCTTGCCCAGGATCCAGCGCGCCATGCGCTCCAGATCGATGTGCTCGCTCATGACCCGCTCGACCACGCTGTACACGGCCGCTGGCTCGGTTTCGAACTGCCGGGCCTTCGGCTTGATCTCGGCGACCAGCTGCTCCGTGGTCCGCCGGACGAATTCCTCGGCATCGGTGACGGCCGCGGCAAGACCGACGCCGGCCCACAGCCCGAGCATCAGCAGAAGCCCCAGCGGCGTCACCCATGGCCGTGACGTCCGGCGCCGGCGCGCGCGGGCCTGCCCGATGGCGTCGCCTGCTCTCATGCGGTAATCGGGCATTCGCGCCTCCTCAAGGCTCTGGAGAATCAGGGCAGCGCGATACGGGCACGAGCGTGCCGTCCGGGTCATCTGTCTCGCCACTGCGGCCGACACTTTACAGCAAGCCGCTCTGGTCGAGCCGGGCTGGGGTCGAGCCGAGCAAGCGTCGGCTCGTACATGCCGGGGGCTGGCCCGGCGCGCTGCAAGCCAATCCGGCCATGCGGACGGGCGTTGCGCATCGGTCCGAGAGCGCCCGGCGGCCGCGCCCGCCGCCACGCCTTCGCGCCCCGCCAGCTGAACACAGCACGTCGCGTCCACATCGCATTTGCCCGACCCCAGAATTCGATCCATAGAAATCT
>JAGRHX010000571.1 GCA_020444775.1 Gammaproteobacteria bacterium | reverse complement strand
GTGGCAGCATCCACGCCCTGGTGGTCCAGACCCCCGATCAATGCATCGTCGTCGACACCTGTGTGGGCAACGACAAGGTGCGCAAGAATCCGGACTTCCACAAGCTGCAGTCGAGCTTCCTGGATGACCTTCAGACGGCCGGCTACGCGCCCGCGCAGATCGACCGCGTGCTGTGCACCCACCTGCACATCGACCACGTGGGCTGGAACACGGTCTGGCGCGAAGGGCGTTGGCAACCGACCTTCGCCAACGCCCGCTATCTGTTCGGACGTGTCGAGTTCGAGCACTGGCAGAGCGAGGACCACGGGGCTTTGGAGCGTCTGGACGTCGAGGCGGTGATGGCCGATTCGGTGCAACCGGTGGTGGATGCCGGCCTGGTCGAGCTGGTTGACACCGATCAGCGTATCGATCCGGCGGTGCGGCTGTTGCCCAGTCCTGGCCATACTCCCGGGCACGTCAGCGTGCTGATCGAGTCACAGGGTGAGAGCGCGCTGATCAGCGGTGACTTCCTCCATCACCCTTGCCAGATCGCGCACCCCGAATGGCACTCGACGCCGGACGCCGATGTGACTCGAGCCATTCAAACCCGGCAGGCGATGCTCACGCGATTCGCCGATACACCGACCCTCATCATCGGTACCCACTTCGCCTCGCCGACCGCGGGACGCCTGGTGCGCGACGGGGATCGGTTGCGATTCGCGACCTGATCCCGGCGCACGCCGCGCCTACCGAGGCGCGGCCGAGCATCCGGGGCCGATGACACGGCAGGTGCGTGGACGGGTGCTTCAGCTTGTCTCCCAGCGTCGTGCCAATCGCATCGCGAGTCCGAGCAGCAGCAGCGCCATCACCCACAGCACGCCCACTTCCAGCCAGATGTCCGGGAACGCCCGGCTCGGATCGCGGTACCAGAACACCGCCAGGAAGCCGTCCAGCGCCCAGCCGTTGAAGGTGAAGCGGGACACCGTTTCCATCGCCGGTGGCATCAGGAAACGTGGCGCCATGCTGCCGCCCAGGGCCGACATCAGCAGGATCACGATGGTCGACATGGCGGCCAGCTGGCCACGGGTGTGAAACAGCGGCGCGAGCAACACGCCGAAACCCGAGGCCGCGGCGGCCGCTGCCAGCGCGACCAGCACGAAGGCGATGAAGGTATCGCTTCCGAACAGGTCGAGCTGGAAGACCAAGGCCGCATAGACGAACATGACGAGCAGCTGGCTGAGTCCCAGCACCGTGAAGAACAGCCACTTCGCGATCAGGATCTGCGCCGCCCTGACCCCGGAGTCGAACAAGCGCTCGAGCACACCGCTCTCCTTCTCCTCGAGCAGCGCGCCACCGGCCCCGGAGAGGGCGAAGAGCAGGAACATGGCGCTGACGCCGGCCGCGAAATAGGCGGTGGTGTCGCCGGGCAGACCGCGCGCGTCCTGGCCGATGATCCGCAGCGGACCGGGTATGAGCGTCTTCTCCGGCGACTCGTTTCCCGAGCTGTTGCCCGACCCGACATTGGCTGCCGCCGGCCCCGTGCCCAGCAGGATCTCGCTCGCGGCGGCCTGGAGCAGACCCGCGATCGTGTAGCGGGCCACCGGATTGGCCGAGTCGTAGACCAGTGTCACCGCCGGTAGGCGGTCCTCAGTGGCGGTCACGAGCAGACCGATATCGATACGCCCGGACTGCACCGCCTGGTCCAGGGCCTCGGCGCCTGCGGCTGGCGCCGCGTTCTGCAGCTTCACGCGCCCAGAGCGTGACAGCGCTGCGAGTAGCTGTCGACTCGCGACGCTGTCGACCCGATCGGCGACCAACAGGTCGAGCATCCGGCCATCGGCTTCGCTGCGCGCACCGATTTGCCCGAACAGCAGGACCGTGATTGTGAAGAACACGATCGGCAGCACGTAGCCGAACAACAGCGACAGCCGATCGCGCGTATAGCCGAGGATCTGCGCGCGCAGCAGGGTTGGCACCACGCTGACCATACCGGTGACACCGGCGACTCGCCCGGGATGGTCACTCATTGCGCAGGTCCTTGCCGGTCAGGGAAAGGAAGGCCCGCTGCAGCGACGGCCGCTCCAGACGGATGTCCAGGACCGTCTCACCGCGCCGCGCCAGATCATCCAGCAGCGGCGCCAGCTCGCGTCCGGGGCTGTCCATCTCCACGCTCTGCCAGCGATTGTTGGTGCCGGGATCGGCGAGCTGCAGACGGACCCGGGTGCGGGTACCGATGCTGCGACCGATGATCTCCTGCACGGTGCCGGTTTCGATGATCCGGCCTTCATCGATGATTGCGATGCGATCGCAGAACTCTTCCGCCTCGTCCAACTGATGGGTGGTCAACAACAGGCCGGCACCGGCGCGTCTGTGCCCGTCGAGGATGGACCAGATGCGCTCGCGACTCTGGGGATCCACGCCAACCGTCGGCTCGTCGAGCAGCAGCACCGCGGGTTCGTCGAGCAGCGCGATGACCAGGTTCAGACGCCGCTGCATACCACCGGAGAAGGTTTCGACACGCTGCTCGGCGCGCTCCTGCAGACCGCTGGCCTGCAGCGCCCACTCGATCCGTCGCTGCCGTTGCGAGCCGTGCAGACCACGCAGGGCGGAGAAGATGCGCAGGTTCTCACGGGCACTGAGCGTCGGGTAGAGGGCGATCTCCTGCGGCACCACACCGATGCCGTGTGCAGCGGCGGCGTCGGGCGAATGCACACGCACATCGCCGGCATCGAGTCGGACCCGGCCGGTCACGCTGCGAACCAACGTGCTCTTACCGGCGCCGTTCGGGCCCAGCAGCCCCAGACACTCGCCACCGAACAGCACCAGCGTGGCGCCGTCCAGCGCCTGCACGTCGGCAAAGCGCTTGTAGGCTGCTTCGATGCTGACCAGCGGATCCGCGGCCGCTTCGCTCGCCATCGGCATGCCGTCCTCCAGTACCGAGCGACGGGGTGCCGGGACACGGTACCCGGCGGCGCTGCGCGCCGCCGCTACTGCTTGCCCAGCTCGGGTAGCTGGAATCGCGTCTGAAACGCGTCCAGCGGTTTGACCCGGTACTGCCGGCCCGGTTGATCCTCGACCTTCGCCGGTTCCCATAACACCCCGCTCTGCCCGAGGGTGGTGCCGGTGGCGAATGCCAGATCGACCAGCGCGTTCTGGTAGTCGACCATCGATTGCACCTCGTTGATCGCGGCGGTCGATACCTCGGTCAGTGCGTTCAGCAGGTCGGTGCCGGTGATTTCACCAAATGCGAACTGTTGCTGCTCTTCCAGATAGGTCTGCTGCGCACGCTCGGTGGCACGCCGGTTGGAGAGTATCCGCTGCCAGTTCTGCTCCACCGCGTCGATGGCGTTGAGCACGTCCTGGCGTATGGAGAGCAGCAGCGCGTCCCGGTTCAGCCGGGTCTTGGAACGATTCAGCACCTGTTCACGCAGACGCGCCTGGGCAGCCTCGTTGCCCCACAGTGGCACGCTCGCGGTGACGCCGGCCGACCAGGTGTCGTATTCCTCGCGGAACAGGTTCTCCACGGCCTTGGCGAACTTGCTGCCTTGACCTGAGAAGCCGTAGCTGAGATCCAGCGACACCGACGGCAACACCTGATTGCGACTGGTGTCGATGTTGATCTGGTCGATCAGCAGCTGGATCTCGTTCTCCAGCAGCTCCATGCGGTTCAAGGTTGCCAGCCGGACCACGTTGTCGCGCTCGAAGGTCAGACCGAGCGGCGTGGGCAGGGTGGTCGGTCGCAGCGCGGTCTGCCCATCCAGGGGCAGCCCGGCCAGATTGATGGAACGCTTCAGCTCGCGCTCGGTACGCCGGCGGTTGGTCTCGGCCTGGATGACGCTGTCGAAGCGCGTCGCCACCCCGGACTCGGCGCGCGTGATCTCGACCTTGGTGCGCACGCCTTCCTCGACCAGCTTGACGGCCGCCTGCAGCTGCTCCTGGGCAAGCTGGTACTGACGGAGCTGGATGGCGAGGATCTCGAACGCGCCGTAGTAGTTCCAGTAGGCCTTCTCGGCATTCGCCAGCACCCGGATAGCGGCGAGCCGGGTACGTGAGTCGGTCTGCCTCAGGGCCAGCGCCGCGCTGCGGATGGATGCGGTGTTGACGAAGGTGCCGGCGTTACGGAACAGCGGGATGCTGAGACTGGCCGACAGACCGAGCGTGTCGGTGCGTCCGACCTGACCACCTAGAGCGCTCGCGACGTCGCTGTCGGTATGGGTGTAGGGCATGCTCAGGGTCAGTGAGCTGCCGTCACGCATCGGCACCTGAACGCTCGGCGACACGGAGATGGTGTCAGCCTGCTTGGAGACGCGGTCGTAGGATTTGGTGTACGTCGTGGAGCCGGTGAAGACGTCCTCGAACTTGGCCTTCTCGGCGAGCAGTCTCTGCTCCGCCGTGGCCGGATCCACCTCGACCACCTTGATGTCGAGGTTGTTCTCGAGCACGTAGCGGCGCAGATCCTCGACGGTCAGCTCGAAGCTGTCCTCGCCCGGTTCGATGGTTGCGGCGTTGCGCGCCGTCTCGTACTGGTTGCGCTCGTTCTTGTCGATGTCGACCTCATCCGGCGTGATTGCCGGACGCTGCAGCAACGGTGCATAGTCGAACTCGGGCGCGCTCTGCAGGGCAAGCGCAACCTCCTGCTCCATCAGGGGCTCCTTGGGCTCTGGCTTGAACAAGCCATAGCGCTGACAGCCGGGCAGGCTGATGATCAGTGCGCTGCCGCCGAGTCCGAGGAGAATGCCTCGCCACGGCCGGGTCCGGGCGGATTCCCGGTGTCGTTGCGAACGTTGCCCGCAAGGCTGCCCCCAAGGGTGCCCCCAAAGTTGCATGTGTCCACTCCCACGACTGGATCCAGTGTCCCCACCAAGCGCCGGCGGGTCGGTGCGAGCTGGAGAAGCGCGCGGCCGTGGCGTTAGTGGTGCTGGATCTGGCTTGCTCTGCGCGCGGTACTCGCACGACGCTCTACGCCGATGGCGCGATTGAGCGTATCGTAAAGCAGATTCAGGTAGTTAGGCTATGTAATTATGATGCGATCTTAAGTTAATGACCGGTTCAGATCGAGTCATTTCGCTGCTCGGCCGCCGGCGCCGGACTCAGAAGAAGCCCTGCCAATGCCGCAGGATCGGCACCACCATGGCCAGCGGCGGCACCCGCTCGATGTCAGCGTGCGCGGTCGCCAGGGTGCCGGAGGTGACCGGGAAGCTCGGGCCACCGGCCAGATCCCAACGGAATCCGGTCGGATGGTTGGGATCGGTTTCCAGGTTCAGGACCACCTCGATCACGCGTCCGTCCTTGGTCAGATCGCTGGCTACCTTGCTGTTACCGACTACCGTGGCCGCACCATCGGCAGTGACCGGAAAAGCAGCGACGCTGTCGACGGTGGCGACCAGGCTGCCGAAACGTTCCTGCTGAACCGTCGAGGGGGTCAGCCGCACCTGCATACCCGGTTGGATGCGCTTGCCGTCCTTGACCGTGAAGTACGAGACCGCCTTCAGGCTGCGTGTGCCGTCGTGGGTGTCGATGGAGCCCAGTCGTACGCCCTTGCTGATCACCTCGCCCGGTGCCCGGGTCAGCTCCAGGATGCGTCCGCTACGCTCGGCCAGCAGCGAGCTGTTCTCGGAGAGCTGTTGGCGGAGGCGGTCGATTTCTCGCTCGAGCTCGGCGATCTCGAGCTCTTGCTGGAAACGTGTCTCGGCGCGCTGTCGTTCGAGCTCGATACGGCGATTCTCGATCTCACCCAGCTCGAGCTTCAGGTCCATGAGGGCTTCCTCGCGTCCCTGCAGATCGTTCTGGGCATCGAGCTGCTTCTGATTGTCACGCGCCTCGTCGAGCGAATGACGCACCAGCCGCAGGGTAGCGTCGGACAGACGGATACGCTGATTGATGACGCTCTGCTGGGCATCGACCAGCTGGTCCTCGGTGCGTAGCTGCTGGGCACGCAGCTTTCGCACCGTGTCGAGCTTCTGCTGTTCCTCGGCCAGCCGCTGGATCTCGACCTTGCGGGCGGCTTCCAGACTTTCCTTCTTCTGCTTCATGAGCTCGCGGGTCGCGGCGAAATTGCGCTGGGTGATGCCACGGCTGTCGCCGATCTGGTTCTCCAGCGCCTGCACCCGGGTACGCAGCATCGACTCGCGCTGCGCGACAGCCTCCAGTGCCAGCCCGGTATAGGTGTCGAGCATCTCCTCGATCACCTTGTTGCGTTCGGTCAGCTCGCCCAGACGCGCCTCGGCCTGCTCGAGCTGCTTGGCGATGTCCGGCTGATCCAGGCTGGCGAGCAGATCGCCCTTTCGGACCTCGTCGCCGACGTTCTTGTGCCACTGCACGATCTGTCCGCTGGCGGTCGCTTCGAAGGGCACCACCGTGCCCGGGGTGAGAAACATGGCCCGGCCTTCGCCAGTCATCGGGATCTCACCCAGGAGCATGAACAACAAGGAGAAGAACAGGCCGATAGCCAGTCCGATCGGCACGCCCCAGCTACCCTTGCGAATCACGTTGAGCGCGCGGTGCACCCGTTCCGGGTCGAGCACCTCTTTGCTGTCGTTCGATTCTTGCTGTGCCATCTGTTGTCTTTCCGGACGTCTTCTCTTGATATCGGTCGGGGACCGATCGGGGGCCGTTCGCGGAACAGGCCGTCGATAGGGCGGTGCGGACGCGAGCCTCAGGCCATCTGTCGTCGCATCAGCTCGCGGAACAGACCGGGTTGCGCGCTCAGGTCCTCGAAGCTGCCCTGTTGCACGATGCGACCCTTCTCCAGGACGTAGATGCGATCGGCGTTGCGGATCGTGCTGAGCCGATGCGCAATCACCAGTCGCGTGACCTTGCGGCGGTCCAGCGCCTCGCTGACGGTCGCCTGGGTCTTGTTGTCGAGCGCGCTGGTCGCCTCGTCGAACATCACGATCTTCGGACGGGTGGCGAGGGCGCGCGCGATCAGCAGCCGCTGACGCTGCCCGCCGGAGAGGTTGCCACCACCTTCGCTGACCACCGTGTGCAAGCCCATGGGCATCGCCTCGATGTCATCGGACATGCCGGCATCGGCGACCGCGTCCCAGGCCTCACCGTGGGTGACCACCGCGTTGTTGGCGAGGTTGTCCATCACGCTGCCGGCGCTCAATCGGCCTTCCTGCAGCACCGAGCCGATCTGCCGGCGCACCGCGAGCACGTCCAGGCCGGCCAGATCCTGGCCGTCGTAGAGCACCCGACCGTACTCCGGGCGCTCGAAGCCGAGCAGCATGCGCAGGATCGTCGACTTGCCCGAGCCGGACGGCCCGACGAACGCGATGTACTCACCGGGTCGGGCCTCGCAATGGACCTGATCGAGAATCAGCGGCCCGTCCGGCGAGTAGCGGAACGATACGTTCTCCAGACGGATATCGCCGGTCAATCGACCCGGATCCGCGGCTTCGTCACCCACCTCCGGCTCGCCCGACAGCAGCGGTTGGATGCGCCGGCCCTTGACCACCGAGTCGAGCACGCTGACCAGGGTGTTGCTGACGTCCTGCCAGCCGGCCAGGAACAAGGTGAAGGCGGTGTTGAAGGCGATGAAGTCACCGGTGGTGATGCGCTTCTCGTCATCGATGGGCAGGTCGATGGTCAGATCCACGGCCTTCCAGAACAGCACCGCGGTGGCCACCGGTCCGAGCCCCAGGTTGAATACCTTGATGAGGTCCTGGATGAACTGGATACGCAGCTTGTAACGCAGCTGCTGGGTGTACTTTGACACCCAGTGGTTGAAGGCCCGGTGCTCGGAGCCCGAGGTGCGCAGCTTGCCCACACCCCCGATGAGCTGGGTCATCAGACCATGGAAGTCACCTTCCAGATCATGCAGCGTGTAGGACAAGCGACGCACGAAGTAGGAGGCGATGATGGTCACCAGCAGCACCACGATGCTGGCCCAGATGGCGATCTTGGCCAGATCCCAGGAGTAGTACCACAGCAGCAGGAAGTTGAGCAGCGCCAGCACGCCGGTGATCATCGGGCGCAGGGTCGCGCCGTTCAGCTCCCGGGCGATCTCGCTGACCGCGCTGACCCGGGTCTGCAGGTCTCCGGAAGAATAGTCGCGAAAGAAGTCCGGACGCAGCCTGAGCAGGCGGTCCCACATCGCCGATTGCGCCGTGACCTCGGCGCGCACGCCGGTGCGTACCGTGGTCATGAGCTGGGCAAAGGTGAACACACCGGTGGCGATACCGGCCACCGCCAGGATGATGAACAGTTGCCAGACCAGGCCGGTGTCGGCGAACGGGATGGCCTTGTCCACCAGGGTGCCGGTGGCGCGCGGCACGATCAGGCCGAGCAGGGTCGCGAACACGCCCATCATCAAGGCGAAGAGGATGTCGCCACCGTTCTTGCGTCCGGTGAAGCGCAGCAGGTCGAGGACGCCGCCGACCTTCTCCGGCAACGAGCGATAGAACATGTAGGCGTCGGAGCAGATCTCGTCGCGGACCTCTGCCGTCAACGGTTGCCGGGTCAGCGACTTACTCGGATCGATATAGTCGTAGCCAGAGCCGTTCGGCAGCAGGGCGATCGGTTGGCGTGCCTCGTCGCCGAGAAAGGCCACCAACGGGCCGAGATCGCGTGTCCACCAGTCCACCCCGAGCAGCACCATGCGGGCGCGGACCTTCGAGGCTCGGGCAATGGCCTCCATCGGATGCTTGACCCGCGACAGATCCTCGGAGGGGGGGATCGGATTGACCTGCAGGCCGAGCTGTTGGCCCACCACTGTCGCGGCAGTGAGCAGATGGTCGTCGCGGCGCGGATAGATCTCCTTGGGATCGAGGACCGAGGCCAGCTCCTGGAAGGCGGCGGCCGACTTCAGCTGACGTAGCTCCTCGCTGAGCGCGCGGCGTCGGATCTCGGCCCGGTCGTTGTCTTGCCGCTCCTTCTCCAGGTAGCGCCCCAGCAGGCGGTGCAGGCCGGCGATCGCGTCGCGCAGCGCGCCGGGGTAGGGGACCCGGTTCAGCGGCCAATACTCGATGGTCGCCTCCTCGGAACGGACCTGCAGCCACATCTCCGGAGAGACCAGCAGGAAGCCGTTGTCGGTGGACACCTGGAAGTCGTCGATACCGAACAGGGCCAGCTCGCCGTCGCTCAGTCGCATCCACATCACGTCCTGGGTGTGTCCGGCGATCTCCTCGTCCTTGCCGAACACCAGGGGCTCGGTGGGCTCACCCGGCTCGACCGGCGGCAGACGGCTGGGTGAACGCGAGGGCGGGCTGCCGACGGTCATGATCCGGCCGAGCTCGGTAACCCAGTGCTCGAGTGATTCGAGCGCCGCGCGACTGCGGAAACGTGGACCGCCGAGCGCTACCTCCAGGTCCGCGGTGTGCCGGCGCACCACCTCGGTGGTGCCGGTGGCCACCGCCATGAACCCCATCAGGTTGTCCTTGGGGGTGTCCAGCGGCGTGTGCCCGAACACCGCGCGGCGTTCACCGACGTGCATGCAGTGTCGACGCAGGGTGGTCGGCGCACCGTCCTCGATCCGGGTGCCAAGCACCTCCACGCCACCGGTGCGGATCTCCCAGTAGTAGTCGGGCTCGTCGAGGATCAGCGGCTGGTGGCCGCGAAGCTCCCGGGCGACACCGACCTCGGCCTGCACGCGCCGCTCGGAGGCGGCCTGCTCAGCAGCCTGTGCCGCGGCGTCACCGGCCGGGGTATCCGCAGCTTGTGTGGATTCGGCATGCTCTGACAACGCGCTGCTCCTGAAGATTCTGTGTGTCTGTATGGCTCCCGCGGAGGGGAGGTCGCGAATCGATACGGGACGGGGTAGCCGTGCTCAGGCCGGCTGCGGTACCTCGTCGCCGCCGGCCGGGTCGGCGTTGCTGGCATCTTCCTCGTCCGCCTCGCCGGCACCCTCCCCAGCGCGAATCAACGACGCGTAGTAACCCTGCTGAGCCCACAACTCCTCGTGGGTGCCCTGCTCGATGATCTGTCCCTTGTCGAACACATAGATCGTGTCGCAATCGCGTATGGTGCTGAGTCGATGCGCAACGATCACACAGGTGCAGCCACGCAGCCGCAGACGTTCGTCGATGACCCGCTCGGTCTCGGCGTCCAGTGCGCTGGTGGCCTCGTCGAGGATCAGGATGGACGGGTTGTGGACCAGCGCCCGCGCGATTTCCAGGCGTTGCCGTTGACCACCGCTCAGGTTGGCGCCGCCCTCGAGCAGCTCGCCATCCAGGCCACCTGGCAGGGCCAGCACCACGTCCAGCACGGCCGCGTCGTAGAGCGCCTTGTAGAGCGTCTCGTCGGGCACCGTGGGGTCCCAGAAGGTCAGGTTGTTGCGCACCGTGTCACCGAACAGGAACACCTCCTGGGTGACCACGGCGAACGAGTTGACCATGATCGAACGTGCCACCTCGCGGCGCCTGATGCCGTCGAACAGCACCGCGCCCTCGGGCTCGTCCGGCTCGCGTGGCTTCCACGGCTGATACAGGCCGCAGATGATGTTGGACATCGTGCTCTTGCCGGAGCCGCTGGCCCCGACGAAGGCGACCCGGTGTCCGGGCGGGATGTGGATGCTGACGTTGTCGAACAGCGGATCCTCGAGCGGGCTGTAGCCGAAGGTGACGTTCTTGATCTGGATGTCACCGGTCAGCTGCAGACGACCCATGTCATAGAAGACACCGGTCTCCATGCGCGAGTCGTCGTGCTGCTCGCTGCCCACGGCCTCGGGATCGACGTCGGCCATCAGCACGTCGTCGAGGCGTTTCAGATCGCCGTCCAGCTCCTGGATCTCGCTGCCCAGATCGACCAGATCCTTGATCGGCTCCTGGAAATTGCTCATCAGCGCGGTGAAGGCGACCAGGGTGCCTATCGACATGCTGCCCTCGATCACCGCGTTGGCACCGATCAGATAGATGGTGGCGGTGTTGAGGGCGTTGAACACGGTCGGTAGCAGGGTCAGCGACTGGGTCGCGATCTCGAGCTCCTGCAGACTGTTGGCCGCTTTGGCATAGCGACCGCCCCACTTGTGGAAGAAGGCACTCTCCTGGCCAGAGGCCTTGATCGTCTCCATCGATTGCAGGGCGGCGATGGTATCGCCCGCGACCTTGCCGAAGTCCTGACGCAGACGCATGTTCGCGTCGACCCGGGCACGGCTGAGCAGACGCAGACCGACGAAGCTCAAGGCGGCGAAGCCGATCCCGATCAGGGTCAACGTGGCGTTGTAGTAGAACATCAAGATGGCGTAGAAGACCATCATCATGACCTGCAGCGCCGTGTCCGCCAGACGGCCGGACAGGATGTTGGCCATGTTGTCGTTGAGCGCCTGACGGTTGGCGATCTCGCCGCTGTAGCGTTGCGCGTAGAAGAACAGCGGCAGCCTCAGCAGGTGCCAGACGAAGCGGCTGGACATGGACACCGCGAGATGGATCTTGAGCCTTCGCAGGTACATGAACTTGAAGAACTCGACCACCAGCTTGAACAGCACGGTGACCAGCAGCGCGGTGATGATCGGCCGTAGCCAGTCCTCGCGCAGCTCGCCCATCACCTCGTCCAGGTAGATGCGCGTGTAGGCCGGGATCACAAGGCCCGGT
The DNA here is from genome assembly GCA_020444775.1 of Gammaproteobacteria bacterium. The sequence continues at coordinate 3,763 of JAGRHX010000571.1, read as the reverse complement.
ATGGTCAGGAGCAGGCCCATCATGATCAGGTACTTGACCGCGTCGTGGGCATGCTCGAAGCGCTTCTTGATCGCCTCCCAGGTGCTCGGCTTGGAGCCACCGGCCTCGAATTCCTCGGTCTTGTCGAACAGCAGCACCACGCCGGTGAAGGACTCGTCGAACTCGTCCATGGTCACCTTGCGATGACCATGTGCCGGGTCGTTGAGGAACACCACCTTCTTCTCGTCGTCGAAGCCCTCGACGACCAGGAAGTGGTTGAAGTTCCAGAAAACGACGAATGGGAAGGGACGTTCCAGCGCGCTCTGCAGGCTTTCCTTGAAGCCCTTGCACTTGAGCCCGTACTTGCGTGCCGCCTTGACGATGTTGGAGGCCTTGACGCCGTCTCGCGACACCCCGCAGTCGATACGTAGCTGGGTGAGGGGCACCAATCGGCCGAAGTACTCCAGCATGATGCCGAGTGAGGCGGCGCCACACTCGACCGACTCGAGCTGTAGCAACAGTGGCGTCTTGACGCGTTTGTTCATTGCACTTCCTGAAGACTGGCCCCGAGGGGCCGGCCCGTCGTCCGGCGACGGCCGGCCCTCGGCCATGCATTGCGCGTGCCCGCCAGACCACGACGGTCACGCATGATCAGGTTCGCTCGCCCTGCTCAGATGCCCGTCCATTCCCGGATCTTCGGGAGCACGTAGCTGATGGGAGAGCGCTGCTCGAAGGTCACCCAGACATCGGAGGTGGTGCCCGCGGTGATGGTGGTGTCGGGTCCCGTGGCCGAGGTCCACTCGAAGCCGCTGGGGGTCGTCGGGTCGGTGTACAGCTCGGCGATCACCTCTATCTCGAAACCACCGGTGGTGAGCTTCGAAGCCACCTCGCTGTTGCCGACGTAGTTGACCACCGCCTCCTGGGTGACCGGGAACTCGGAGACCTTGACGACCTTGGCCTTGATCGAGCCGTACAGCTTTTGCGAGACGGTCGATGGTGAGACGCGGATGAACTCGCCTTTGTCGATCTGTTTGCCGATCTTGTCCTGGAAATAGGCCAGCGCGACCAGCGGCTGATCGTCCGTACGCGTGTCGATCTGGGCGAGGCGCTGTCCCTGATTGACGATGGAGCCCTCGTTGGCGGTCAGCTCCAGCACCCGACCGGCCTGGTCGGAGACGATGCTGCGGTCACGTTCGAGCTGCTTGCGAAAGCGATCGATACGCCGATCCAGATCCGCGACCTCGTTGCGGTCGCGGAAATCGGCCTCGCGTGCCGCCTTCTCCTTGTTCAGGATCTGATTGTCCAGCTCCTGGATCTCCAGCTCGAGCTGGGTGAGTCGGTATTGCTTCTGGGTGATCAGATTGCGGGCATTCAGATAGGTCTCGTTGTTCTGTACCCGCTGCAGCTCGAGCTCCTGGGCGTCCACGTCCAGATTCCGCAGCTGCAGCCGGCTGTCCTCGTAGGCCTGCTGGCGCTGGCGCACCGCGTCCACCGAGGCCAGGTTGCGCTCGCGCAGACGCTGATAGCTCTGGTAGCGTTCGAGAAGCTCCTCGGTCAGCCGCTCGCGGGCCAGCCGGGTCTCCTCCATCTGCTCTTGCTGCTGATTGAGCACCGCGGTGTTGCGTTCGTTGACCTCTTCGACCACGCCGCCCATCTCGTCCACATACTGACGCAGGTAGTCGGCGCGCTCGCTCAGCTCGCGACGCTTGCGCAGCAGCGCCTCACGCTCCTCCTGGTTGAAGCGATTGCGCATCTTCTGCAGAACCTCGTTTCGGCTCTGCACGTCCTTGAGCTTGGCGACCGCCTCATCGAGCTGCCGTTGCAGGTCGGGCTGCTCGAGTGTCCCGATCACCTGGCCGGCCTCGACCCGGTCGCCGACGTTGACGTGCCAGACGCCAACCTGACCTCCGGCCCGGGCCTGCACCGGAACCACCGTGTTCGGGGTCATCAGAATGCCCTGGCCACGGCCGGTCTCGGGCAGGGTCCCGAGCCAGGCCCAGGTCAGCCCCAACGCGATGGTCACCGCCAGGGTCCACCAGCCGAGGCGGGTCCTGCGCATGATGACCTTGAGCGGTTCGTCCAGCTGCTCCGGGGAGCGAAGCTTGGCCAGGGCCTTTTGGCGAAAGATTGCGCTCATCTACACAGGCTCTCCAGAGAACTCCAGTGGTCCGGTTGGCGCTCGCTCGAGCGGCCGGAGCCGCGGTGCCACCACGCTTGTACGTGAAAGCGGCTGGCGTGGCTGATCGTGGCGACTCGCGGTGGTATCGGCCACGGACGGAGCGCCTCCCGTCCGCAGCCGACCCCTGGGAACGACCGGCCGCGTGCTCTGCAAGGGTGATCCCCAGGCACGACGCCGTGCGCCGTGGTCACACCCCGATGCACCGATCAACCGGACATCACTTCCTGCAGCATGCGATCGAAGCGGGCGGCCGCCAGTCCCATGTTCTCGAGCAGGTCTGGCGCCACCTCGCCGTCCTCTTCCACGTCCTCGTCGAGGTGACGCTCCGGGCCGTAGGCCAGCTGCCCGGTGGTATCGCGCAGACGATGCGCGAGCAGCACGCCCAGCGCGCGATAGAAACGTGCCGCGAAGCCCATGTCGGTCTTCAGCTTGGTGCTCAGGCGAGCCGCGCTGATGGTCAGCACCGTCGAGTCCTCGACGGCGCTGACCGTGGCGTTCGGCGGTCGCGAGTCGAGGAATGACAGCTCACCGAGGATCTCGCCAGATGCGAGATCCGCGAGCACCGAGGTTCCCGCGGCAAGCACCCGGAAGCGGCCGCTGAGCACGAAGTACAGTGAAGAGACGTGCTTGCCGGCTTCGATGAGCGTGGTGCCGACCGGGATCCGTTGCCGGCTGCCGGCGGAGACCAGCCAATCGATGTCCTGGTCTTTGAACTCGGCAAAGATGTAGAGCACTTTACGCATGGAGTCTTCCTCACGGTCGCTATTCGGTGTCTGGATCCTTCAGGCGCAAGACCTGGCGCGCCGGCATTTCAGCGCGAGCGGTTGGCCAGACGCGTTGGCCAGACGCGTTGGCCGGACGGATCGCGAGGACCGAGGTCCGGCGATGCTCCGGCCGAGCGCCCGTTGGCACCGGCTGCCAGCGAAGCGAGCCCTGGCATGGATCTCTCAATCCGATCACGTCATCCGATCACGTCATTCGATCACGCAATCCGAGGCATCGCCGCGCTGGTCGTCAGTGACACGGGCCTGTTTTGAGCGATGAGCGGGTCACAACAAGGACCGCCGCAGACCGAAAGCGTGGAGGTACCGACCCCAAACGGACTACGACCGGTCTGGAGAACCGGGCCCAGGAGAATCGGGCCCGGTAGAACCGGACGACGTGGCGTTCGCCGCACACGTCTGGCGCTCACGCGATGACGCCGTGGTCTGCGCGTGCAAGACGACTCAAACGATCGTGCGACGGTCCTCGGTACCATTGCGCCGCTGCGCTGCGCAGTCTATGTGTTATCCGGGAGCCGTGCCAAGCTGGTGGTCGGTCCGTCCCGTTCTGTTCGTTGAGTGACCGTGTTCACACGAATGTTACGGCCGGGCGCATCGATTGCTTGAGCCACGAGAGCGTGTCGTGGCGCTGCTCGGGCCGGCGACGGGTGGCGCCGGTCCGGTCCGCTCAGGGTTGCGGTTCCGGCACCCCGGTCGACTCGGCCAGGCCGTGCTCGCGGGCGTGTTGCAGAAACTCCAGCAGCGGCATCGGTTCGCTGAACAGGAAACCCTGTCCGTAGTCACAACGGTTCTCGCGCAGGAACTGCAGCTGGTCCTCGGTCTC
>JAGRHX010000570.1 GCA_020444775.1 Gammaproteobacteria bacterium | reverse complement strand
CGACCGGCGCTATGCCATCGATGCCAGCCGGATACGTAACGAGCTCGGCTTCGAGCCCGTGGAGACCTTCGAGACCGGTATCACCAAGACCATCGAGTGGTATCTGGACAACGAGGCCTGGTGGCGTGGTGTGCAAGATGGCAGCTATGCACAGTGGCTGCAGCGCAACTATGGTGGTGATGCGTAGTCGATGGTCACCGCCCTGGCTGGCGTCGACCGGCGTGTGGATCGATTTCACGACCCGGTCACGAGATCGATCCAGCCCGGCAGGCAGCGCGCGTGCAGATCGTAGTCACGCCGCACCAGCTCGCGGGCGTTGCAACGCATCGTAGCGTGTCGTTGCGGATCGCCCAGCGCCTCGCCGATCGCGCAGACCAGGTCATCGCTGTCGAAGAAATCGACCAGCCGACCGTTGACCCCATCCTCGATGACCTCGCGAACCGGCGCGGTGTCCGAGCCGACCAGCAGACAGCCGGCGGCCATCGCCTCGAGCATCGACCAGGAGAGCACGAAAGGATAGGTCAGGTAGACATGAGCGGCCGAGATGCGCAGCACGTCGAGATAGGCCGGGTAGGGAAGCTTGCCCAGGAAGTGGATACGCGACCAGTCCACCTGGCCATCGATCTCCGCGCTGTAGCGGGCTCTATAGGTCTGGCCGTCGGGCAGACGGCGCCCGTAGCTCACCCGGTCTCCACCGACGATAAGCACCTGTGCCTGCGGGCAGGCGGACTGCAGGCCGGGCAGGCTGCGCATGAAGCGGTGAAAGCCCCGATAGGGCTCGAGGTTGCGGGCGCTGTAGGTGACCACCGGATCACCCACCCGTAGCGTCCGGTCACGCAGCGTCACGCTGGCGCTCGGGCACGGTGCCACCCGTTGCGTGTCGATGCCCTCGTGCAGGACCTCGATCCTGGCCTGGTACTCCGGCGGGAAGCAGGATCGCTGCCAGTGGGTCGGTGCCACACCGATGTCGCACTGGCTCAGGCTCAGCAGCTGGCTGGCGTTGCGCATCCGCACCTTGAGTCGATCGTCCAGCGTGTGGGGGAATTCCGGGTCGAATCCCATGTCCGCGCCGTCGGCCTGATAGAAGAACTCACAGTAGAGGATGTGACGGGCGGTGGGGAACAGATCCTTCAGGAACAGCGCCTCGCCCCAGCCGGGGTGGGCGACGACCACGTCCGGCACATAGCCTTCGGACTTCAAGCGCAGCGCCGCGCGTGCCGCGTGTTGGCCACGCCGGACCTGGACCTCGGTATCGCGCAGATAGGGGTGGGTCTGGGCCTTCGGTTCGCTGAGCGCCGGATAGCCGAGCACCTTGATGCCCGGGTACAGCGCCCGGTTGCCACGCACGTTGTCCAGGGCGCCGATGCCGACGACCTGATGCCGCGGGTCCGCGCTCAGCGCGCGCGCCACGTGTCTGAACTGGCCGGGAAAGTTCTGATGGACGAACAGGAAACGCATCGTCGACCGCCCGTCACGGGCCTCTGACCGGGCGCTCAGTATAGGCATTTGCTTCGGATCTTGCCGACCCGCACGGACTACAGTTTCATCGTGTCTTGGTGGAGACTGCCCGTTGCGAAGCCCCGCGCACGCGGTGCTCGCAAGTGGGATTCGAACGACGCCGTTGGCCATCACCCCTCGCGGAAGGAGCAGCCGATGACCGATGCCAGACCGAAGCAGACCCCCGGCGCGAAGATGCAGTACCTCATCAAGCGTCGCGCGGGGACCAGTCGCGAAGAGCTGATCGCCCACTGGTACGCCAATCACATGCCGGGTGTGATTGCCCGCAACGCGCAGAATCGGGCCGCCGGGCGGCCGCACGCGCGTCACTATGTCGCCAGCCTGTTCAATCCCGAGGGCGACGCGCCACAGGCCTGGGACGGTGTGGCCCAGCTGTGGTACGACGCGCCGCTGCCGCGGCCGGCGCAGGCCAGCGGTGTCGAGCCCTACGACACCTTCCAGCAGAAGGTCGAGCCCTATTGGCCCTGGGCGACCCATGAATGGGTGGTGGTGGACGGCAAGTTACCGCTCGAGCCGTTGACCTTGAACGCGCCGTTTCCCTGCACCCGCAGCGGCTTTCTCAAGCAGGTCTCGCTGGTGGCCGCGAAGCCGGGCGCGGACGTGCGCGCGCTGTGCGACCACTGGCTGGACGTGCACCTGCCCAACGTGCGCGACACCATGCTCGCCGTCGGCGGCTTTCGCTACGCGGTCAGTCTCAGCATCCATCCGGATCAGGCTCCCTATGCGGGCATGGCCGAGCTGTACTTTCCCGACCGCGCCGCACAGGACGCCTTCTGGGCCGCGCTCGAGCCGGATGGCTTCCAGGAATGGGTGGATGCCGAGCGCACGCTGCGCTATCGCTGTGGCACGGAGATGATCGGTATCGAGTGAGCCGTGTTCCGCCCGCCGCGGCGCGGGCGGGGCGCTGCCCCTGGTGAGAGCGGTTATCCTGAAGATTCGAAACAGCACAACGAGCGATTCAGCCGGGTCGGGCTCTGACCGATGGCGGCCGCAGCCGTGAGCTGGTGAGAATTCCAGGTTGGATGAGCACCTTGCCCGCGCCATGCAGGCGGTCGTGGAACCGGGAGGTGAGCCGATGGCCCGGTCGCGAGGAGGTTTGCATGATCGAGGTGCTCGACGGATTTCCCGACAACGTGCTGGCCTTTGCCTGCCGCGGCCACGTCACCAGCGAGGATTACGATGAGGTCCTGGTGCCGATCGTCGAACGAGCGCTCGAGGTCCACGACCATGTCCGGCTCTACTACGAGATCGGCACCGACTTCAACGGTATCGACCCGAGCGCCGTGTGGCAGGACGTCAAGGTCGGCGTAGGCCACATGCTGCGCTGGGAGCGTATCGCGGTGGTCACCGATGTCGATTGGATTGCCAACACCTTGAAGGTGTTCGGTTTCCTGATGCCCGGTGAGATGAAGGTATTACCCACCTCGCAGGTGGCCGAGGCGCGGGCGTGGATCGTGCAGAGCGCGGGTGCGTGACGGCATGGCGCAATCCAGCGGGGCAAGATATCGCCGCTCCCGACCCTGAGCGGGTTGTCGCGGAGGTCATTGCTGCGACTCGAGGGCATGCTGACAGGTACCATCGGTGTGGATTCCCAGCTTGCCGCAGGAGTGTCGTGCCTTGCCGTGCGTGGCCAGATCCCGATCCCCAGCGCTGATCCAGATCCGCTCCGGCTCGACGAGCCGCGGTGTCTGCTGCCCGTCGGGCGCCGGGGTCGGCGGTCGGCATCAGCGCCTGGCGACAGTGTCCGGACCGCGACATGGCCGATGACCGCAGTCACGATGACGAGGCACCCGGGGGCGGCTCGACGCTCGATGCACTCGCTGCGGAGCGCGCTGCGCACCAGGCGACACGGGCGGCTTTGCGGCTGGCTGAGGAGCGTCTGTCCAGCGTCCTGCATGGCAGCGCCGTATGGGTCTGGGAAAGCGACCAGACACACCGTTTGACGTCCGTGCTCGGGGCCGAGCAAGCGAGCTGGCGCAACGCAATAGGCAAGACCCGCTTCGAGTGTGCAACGGACGTTGACGACGCGAAGTGGTCGAAGCACCAGGCCGACCTGGACGCGCATCGTGCTTTCGAGGGGTTCGAGTACCTGACCGTGCGCGACGGTCA
>JAGRHX010000569.1:1014-2000 GCA_020444775.1 Gammaproteobacteria bacterium | reverse complement strand
GGGGCACGCTCACCGGACATCCCGCCGCGATCCCTTGTTGAATTCTCACAAAGGAAGATCCATCGGGACGTCTGCCACCGTGCCGGATACACATCTCGCATGCCATCCTGGCAGCTGTCGCCTGCGAAGAGGGTCGCCCGCAAAGGATGTCGCCCGAAAGGACGCTGCCTTTAGTGGGCCTTTAGTGGCCCATGGACCCACCATCGATTGACGGTGCAACTTCATGCTGCCGTGCGCCAAAATGCGCGGCGACGAATGGTAACACGATTTCCCAAGGCCCCAATGACTTCGATCATACTCGTCTCCGGCCCGGATGTTTCATCGCAGCCCCCATCCCGCCGCGCTCGCGCAACGCTCTGCATCCGGCGCTCAAGCCTGTCTGGCGCAGCGTGGGCGACGGGTTTCGCACCCCACCGGCACACCATCGGGCCACGCCCGGGAGACGACCGATGAGTGAGCTCGACGTCGCCGCAAGCCGTCTGGTGTTCATCGGCGCGGACGCTCTCTCGCGCTTTCGTCTGCAGCGCCTGCAGACGGCGCTCGAGCAGGCCGCGGCCGGCACCGACGGCGGCCCGGCCGAGCCCGCGCTGCGTTTGCACGCCGCCCGCCACGTCTATTGGGTCGAGACCCGGACCGGCGAGACACCGCCCGCGAGCATCGTCCCGACGCTGGAACGACTGTTGGAGGCAGAGCTGGAGCCGGCCCCGAGCAGCGCGGCAGGCAACGAGATCTGGGCGCGTCTGCATGCCGGCAGCCGGCAGCGTCCGACCGGCAACGAGGGCGATACCGACCGCGCGCCAGCCGCCCGCCAACGGGAGACCCAGCATGAAACCCAGCGGGAAACCCAGCAGCAAGCTCTGTGTTGGCCTGTTACACCACGCCCGGGAACGCTCTCACCCTGGGCCAGCAAGGCGACCGACATTGCCCGTAATTGCGGTCTGCTCAGCGTCGCGCGCATCGAGCGCGGCACGCTCTGGCTGCTGAGC
>JAGRHX010000569.1:0-925 GCA_020444775.1 Gammaproteobacteria bacterium | reverse complement strand
GCCGAACACGCCTTCGACTCACGTGACGAAGGCCGCCTGTCGCATATCGCGCTGGGCACCGATCCCGGCGGCGCGCTGGAGCGTGCCAATCGCGCGCTGGGCCTGGCGCTGAGCGAGCCGGAGATCGAGTATCTGGCCCGGGCCTACGCCGGGCTCGGCCGGGATCCCACCGATGCCGAGCTGATGATGTTCGCACAGGCGAACTCCGAACACTGCCGACACAAGATCTTCAACGGTCGCTTCGTCATCGACGGACAGCCGCAGGCGCACAGCCTGTTCCAGATGATCCGCAATACTTTCGAGCAGCATCCGGGCTCGGTGCTCTCGGCCTACAAGGACAACGCCGCGGTCAGCGCCGGTCATCTGGTCGAACGCTTCCACCCGCAACCGGCCCACGGCGACGACGTGCCGGCCGAGCAGCTGTACCGCTATCACTGGCTGGAGGCCGACCTGGTCGCCAAGGTGGAGACCCACAATCATCCGACCGCGATTTCACCCTACGCCGGCGCCGCGACCGGCGCGGGCGGCGAGATCCGCGACGAGGCGGCCACCGGGCGCGGCGCGCGCAGCAAGGCGGGCCTCTCGGGATTCTCGGTGTCGAACCTGCGCATCCCCGGCTTCGAGCAGCCGTGGGAGCAGGATCACGGCCGGCCGGGCCGCATCGCCTCGGCGCTGCAGATCATGCTGGAAGCGCCCATCGGTGCCGCTGCGTTCAACAACGAGTTCGGCCGCCCGGCGCTCACCGGCTACTTCCGCGCCTACGAGCAGGCAACCGCCGACGGCGTGGTGCGCGGCTATCACAAGCCGATCATGATCGCGGGGGGCCTGGGCAACATCCGCGCCGAGCAGGTCGACAAGCGCACGTTCGCCGCCGGCACCTGCATCGTCGTGCTCGGCGGGCCGGCGATGCTGATCGGTCTCGGTG
>JAGRHX010000003.1 GCA_020444775.1 Gammaproteobacteria bacterium | reverse complement strand
GCGCTGTACATGGTCTTGGATGCGGAACGACGCGGTGCCCTCAAGCCCGGCGGTACGATTGTCGAAGGCACGGCCGGCAATACCGGTATCGGGCTGGCCCTGGTTGGCAATGCCCGTGGCTACCGCACCCTGATCGTCATCCCAAAGACCCAGTCGCAAGAGAAGAAGGACATGTTGCGGCTGTGCGGCGCGGAACTCAGGCAGGTGCCGGCGGTGCCCTACAAGAACCCCGAGAACTATGTGCATGTCTCGCAGCGGCTCGCCGCCGAGCTGGACCAGAGCGAGCCGAATGGCGCCTTCTGGGCCAACCAGTGGGACAACACCGCGAATCGCGAGGGGCACGTGCTGAGCACCGGACCTGAGATCTGGACGCAGACCGATGGCAAGGTGGACGGGTTCACCTGCGCGATAGGTACCGGCGGGACCCTGGCCGGTATCAGTGCCTATCTGAAGCAGAAGAATCCCGGCATCGTCACCGCGGTGGCCGATCCGATGGGCGCCGCCATGTACAACTACTTCAAGCACGGCGAGCTGAAGTCGGAGGGCAGCTCCATCACCGAGGGCATCGGTCAAGGTCGTGTCACCGGCAACATCGACGGCGCCCAGGTCGACGATGCGTTCCAGATAAGTGACGAGGAAGCGGTACAGCTGTGCTTCGACCTGCTCAAGGAGGAGGGCCTGTGCCTGGGTGGTTCCAGCGGGATCAACGTCGCTGGCGCCATTCACCTGGCGCGGCAGCTCGGACCGGGCAAGACCATTGTCACGGTGCTCTGCGATTCCGGCACCCGATACATGTCCAAGCTCTACAACCCGGCCTTTCTGCGTGAGAAAGGTCTGCCCACGCCTGCATGGCTCTGAGCGCGACACGACTGGGGCGTCGCGTCCACTGCCCGATAACGAGGCCGGCCCGGGCACTGGTCCTGGGCCTCGTCCTGGTCAGCCTGCTGAACCCGGTCGAGGGCCGGGCGCAACGTCTGTCGATCGCGGTCGCAGCCCGGATCCAGACATTGGATCCCTACCAGCAGGCCGAGCCCGACCAGGCCGGAGTGCTCGCCCATCTGTATGACGCCCTGACCCGCTTCGACGCCCGACAACGACTGCTGCCGGGCCTTGCCACCGCCTGGCGGTCGATTGGCGATCGCACCTGGCAGTTCGAGCTCAGGCGCGGCGCGCGCTTTCACGACGGCACCCGGCTCGAGGCCGCCGACGTGGTGGCGAGCCTGGACGCGGCCCGCGATGCGCCCGCACTTGCCCGGCATCTGCAAGGCACGACCACGGCCGTCATCGACGACTTCACCATCCAGGTTCGCACCGACCAGCCGAATCCGTTGTTGCCGAACGCGCTGTCCTTCGTGCCGATCCTGTCTCGTCACTCGATCGAGCGGCCGGAGTCCGCACCGCTGGGCACCGGTCCGTTCAGGCTGGTGCGGCTGGAAGCCGGAGACCGCCTGCAGCTCGCGGCGAACGCGGCGTACTGGGGTGTGAAACCGGCCTGGAGCGAGCTGGTCATCCGTTTCGTCGACGAGGCGGAACGACGCGTGGAGCTGCTGCGCGATCGACAGGTGGACCTGATTGCCGCGCCCGGCGCCAGCGCGCTTGCCGGTCTACGGGCGGATCCCTCACTACGCGTGCAGCAACGCATCTCGACCCGGTTGATCTATCTGCAGATGGATCAGGCGCGTGACGAGACCAGCTACGTGCAGGGTCTGGACGGTGCACCGCTACCCAATCCGCTCAAGGACCGACGCGTGCGCGAAGCCCTGTCGCTGGCCATCGATCGCGACGCGCTGGCGTCCGGGCTGCTGGCCGGCACGGCGATCAAGACCGCGCAGCTGATGCCACCCGGTCTGCCCGGCTATAGCACTCGCATCGACGCACCCGGCTACGATCCTGAAGGCGCGCGGGCGCTGCTCGAGCAGGCAGGTCTGGGGCAAGGCTTCGTTCTCACCCTGCACGGTCCGCAGGACCACTATCGCATGGGACGCGAGGTGCTGCGTTTGATCGGGCAGATGCTGTTGCGGGTCGGCATCCGCACCCAGGTCTCGAGCATGCCGAAGAGCGTGTACTTCAAGCGTGCCTCACGAGGCGGCAATGATGGCAGCCCGGAGTTCAGCATGATGCTGCTTGGCTGGACCTCGGATAGCGGCGATGCGTTGGATGCCCTGAATGCCTTCGTGCATGGTTTCGACAAGTCACGGCGCCTGGGTCTGGTCAACCGTGGCCGCTATCGCAACCCACGGGTCGACGAGTTGATCGAGGCCGCGAACGCAACCCTGGCGCGCGACAAGCGGCGTGCATTGCTGGAGCTGGCCAGCGAGATCGCTCTGAACGAGCGAGCCGTGCTGCCGCTCTACCACGAGGTGAACACCTGGGTGTCCAGATCCGGAATCGACTACGTGCCACGCATGGACGGACGCACCTATGCGTTGGACGCACGGCGAGAGAGGGACTGAGTCGCGCGACGCGAGCCCGACCCATGCCGAGCAAACCGTACGACAGACCACACGCGAGCATGAGCAGAATTTCAACCAGCACCGCCAACGCCGATCCGGCCGCCTGGCTGCAGACCCTGAGTGCGCGTGCCCTGAAGGTCCGCACCGAGCTCTACCCCGAGCCCGGCCGGGCCACGATGCTCTGGCACGAGTGGGGCTCGGGAGAACCTTTGGTCCTACTGCATGGCGGCTCCGGCTCCTGGACCCACTGGGTGAGGAACATCGACGCGCTGGCCAGCTCACGCCGGGTGCTCGCCGCCGATCTGCCCGGGCTGGGGGATTCCGATCTGCCCGAGGCACCGTATTCAGCGGAGAGCCTGGCGGCCATGGTCTCGCGCGGCATCGACGCCTTGTTGCCAGACTCGCAACCGTTCGATCTGGTCGGCTTCTCGTTCGGTGGAATCCTCGGCGGGCATGTCGCGCTGGCCCAGAAGCGACGCATTCGCTCGCTGACCATAGCCGGTGCACCGGCCTTCGGCCTGCCGAGCAGCGGTCCCATCAACGAGGTCGTGCCGGTCGCCGACGAGCTACCCGCGGACCAGGCCCGCGCCATTCATGAGCACAATCTGAAACTGTTCATGATCGCGCGGCCCGAACGCGTGGATGCGCTGGCAATCCATCTCCACGGCGAGAACATCGCCCGCGCGCGACTACGCAGCCGCAAGATCGCACGTTCGGACACGCTGGCCCGAGCCTTGCGACAGGTGCCCTGCAAGCTGGCGGGGCTGTTCGGCTCCGAGGACGTCTCGGTGCACCCGAGCGTCGACGCGCATCGCACATTGTTCGAGGAAATCCAACCGGGTTGCCGCTTCGAGGTGCTGGACGGCTCCGGGCACTGGGCAGCCTACGAGGATCATGAACGGTTCAACACGCGTCTCGCGGTGCTCCTGGACGACTGACCGTCCCTCGGCGCCAGACAGCCGCCAGAATGATCACCGACCTATGGTCACCGATATGACGCCTGGACTGTGCGGGTGCCCGACAGTCCAGGCGCACAAGAACCCAAGCGCTAGCCCGGAGAGATCATCGATGAATCAACAGGCCCAGGTTCTGGTGCGGCTGGAGGAGCGCGGCGAACGTGGTCGCGTGGCGTATGTCACCCTGGCCAATGAGGCCCGCGCGAACAGCCTGAACTCGTTGTTGATGGACGAGTTCGCGCAGCGGCTCGACGAGCTGGCCAACGACGAGCTGCTGCGCGTGGTGGTGCTCAGCGGTGCCGGTGAGCGGGCCTTCTGCGCCGGCGCCAATGTACATGAGCTTCGCGAGCTGACGCCGGCCACCGGGCGAGCCTTCATCACCCGTGTGCATCTCATGAGCAAGCGGATCCGGGACCTGCCGGTGCCCGTCATCGCGCGTGTCAACGGCGTCTGCCTGGGCGCCGGGCTCGAAGTGATGGCGGCCTGTGACATGCGGGTCGCGGCGCGCGGTGCCTTGCTGGGTATGCCCGAGGTGGATATCGGTCTGCCGTCGGTGGTCGAGGCGGCGCTGTTCCCACAGCTGATTGGCTGGGGTAGGACCAAGCAGCTCCTGTACACCGCGCAGAACATCGACGCCGACGAGGCCCTGTCGTGGGGACTGGTCGAAAAGGTGGTTGAACCCACGCAGCTCGACGCGGCGGTCGAGCACTGGGTCGCGGCCATCGTCAAGGCCGATCCGCGCGCCATCCGTCTGCAGCGAGAGCTGATCCGACATTGGGAGAGCATGCCCGTCAACGATGCGATCGCCGAGGGGATCCGCAATTTCATCCGCGCCTGTGAGGGTCCGGAGCCGGCTCGGCTGGTCGCGAGCGTGATCGATAGACTCGCCAGGCAGAAGTCCTGAGCAGCAGCTTTGTAGATGACGGCCACGGTCGCAGCAGGCCGTCAGATTGGTTCGAAGCTACTCATTGGCGGACCTGTCCGATCCACTCACGCAGCGCCAGCACCATAAGGGTGATCACCGTCAACGGCACCACGAAACCCAGCAGGACCGCGCTGTAGGGTCCCACGACATCATGGTGGGCGGCGTTGAGCGTGAGATAGACGGTATAGGCGACGTAGTAGGCGAGGAACAACCCACCCTCCCAGCGCGCGATCTCACGCCCGGTGAAGAACACCGGCAGACAGGCAAAGGCAACCGCGATCATGACGGGCAGGTCGAAGCTGATCACCGAGGACGCCACACCCAATCCGCTCGGCGCGACCAGTCCGGTGGCGCCCAGCACACCAAGGATGTTGAAGATGTTGCTGCCCACCGCGTTGCCGACGGCCATGTCTCGCTGACCACGCAGGGCGGCCATCACGGAGGTCGCCGCCTCGGGCAACGAGGTGCCGATCGCGACGATGGTGAGACCGATCACCAGCTCACTGACCCCCATCAGCCGGGCGAAGACCACCGCCGAGTCGACCATCCAGCTGGCACCCAGCACCAGCATGACGAGCCCTACGCCCATCAGCAGCAGGTTCGCCGCCCAATGGTCGGACCAGCGGCTGCCGCCGCTCGGCGCAGCCGCCGGCGCCGGCGTCTCCACGGGCGTGGACGACGCGGACACGCCGTTGGCGCGTCGGCTCTGAATGATGACGAACAGGCTGTACGCCACCAACAACGCCAGCAGCACGGCAGCATCCAGGCGACTCAACCGCCCGTCCGAGGCCAGCCACCACAACAGCACGGATGCCCCCAGCATCAGCGGCACCTCCTGGCGGATCAGCTGTCGATCCACGCTGAGTGGCACGATCAGCGCGGACAGACCGAGCACCACCAGAACGTTGAAGCAGTTGCTGCCGACCACGTTGCCCAGGGCGATGTCCGGCTTGTCCGCCAGTGCGCCCTGCATGGAGACCGCAAGCTCGGGGGAGCTGGTGCCGAAGGCGACGACGGTCAGGCCGACCACCAGAGGCGAGATGCCCATCGAGCCGGCCAGTCGTGACGCGCCTCGCACCAGCAGATCGGCGCCGAACACGAGCAGCACCATTCCAATGACGAACAGCACGACGCTCATGCTGGCTGACTGATCTCGTAGTTGTCTTTCATGGACCCCGTCCGAGCCAAGCGCGCCCATGCGCACCGGTCGCTGGAGGAGGATACGGGCAGCGGGCGAGCCACGTTCGGCACCCGATCCGACGCCACGATTCGATCCAGGGCCGTCGCGATGACTCGCATGGCCGCGGCGCCTACTGTACCGCTGGCGGCAAGCTGCACGTTCGGACATGCTCCAGGACCAGATCGGGAATTGCGAGTGCGCGCCACCAGCCGTAGCCCGCGGGCTCTCGACCTGATCCACCGCGGATTGACCTCGGTCGGCATCAAGCAGTTGACGCTGTCGCGGAACACACGTATTCCATCGGGTAACCTTTCGTCGAACGCATCCGTCCTGTCCAGCCTGCGCCACCACGACGGCGCGCCCGCCGTCACGCCACCAGTGCAGCTCGACGAACAGCGCGGCGTCCACCCGGGCATGCGGAGGACGAAGCAGAACAGGAGCAGAGCATGACCAGCACCAGCGAGCCGGATTACGAGGTCATCGTCATCGGCGCCGGCGTTGCCGGTATCTATCAGATCAAGCGTCTCGTGGACATGGGTATACGTGCCACCGTGCTGGAAGCAGGCGGCGATCTGGGTGGTACCTGGTACTTCAACCGCTACCCGGGGGCGCGCTTCGACTCGGAGAGCTACACCTATGGCTATTCCTTCTCCCGCGAGGTCCTCGATGAGTGGCACTGGAAGGAACGCTTCTCCAGTCAGCCCGAGAATCTTCGCTATCTGAACTTCGTCGCCGAAAAGTTCGATCTGCGCAAGCACATGCAGTTCGACTGCAAGGTGGAATCGGCCCACTACGACAATCGTATCAACCAGTGGAATCTGCGTGTTGCGGACGGACGTGAGCTGAGCTGTCGCGTCCTGATCATGGGGGTCGGCCTGCTGTCGGCCCCGACCATGCCCCGTTACCCGGGCATGGATCGCTTCAAGGGCCAGTCGTTCCACACCTTCTACTGGCCGCATGAGCCGGTCGAGCTGACCGGCAAGCGGGTCGGCATCATCGGCACCGGCGCCACGGCCATCCAGGTGATCGCCGAGATAGCGGACAAGGTTGGCGAGCTGACCGTGTTCCAGCGTCGGCCGAACTGGGCCGCGCCACTCAACAACAGCCGCATCTCCGAGGCGGAGATGGCCCGGATCCGGGCCCGCTACGATGAGATCTTCGCTACCTGCGCACGGACCCCGGGCGGCTTCGAGCACGAGCCCGATCGTCGAGGCTTCTGGGAGGTATCACGCGAGGAGCGGCTCGCGCTCTGGGACCGGCTCTACGACGAGCCGGGCTTCGGCATCTGGTTGCAGAATTTCCGCGAGATATTCACCGACGAGGATGCCAACGCGGAGTTCTCCGAATACATCGCCGATCGCATCCGCCAACGGGTCGATGACCCAGCGCTCGCGGAGAAGCTGATACCTCGCGATCACGGCTTTGGCGTGCAACGGGTGCCGCTGGAGACCTTTTACTACGAGGCCTTCAACCGCGACAACGTGCATCTGGTCGATGTCAACGAGACACCCATCGAGCGCATCACCGAGGCCGGCATCATGACCTCGGCACGCGAGCACGAGTTCGACATCATCGTCTATGCGACCGGGTTCGACGCGCTGACCGGCGCCTACGATCGAATCGATATTCGCGGCGTCGACGGTGTCAGTCTGCGGGAGCTCTGGAAGGACGGCCCGTCGACCTTCCTGGGCATGATGGTGCACGGCTTCCCGAACCTGTTGATGCCCGCCGGACCACAGAGCGGTTCGGCATCCACCAACTATCCGCGCGGTATCGAAACCGGTGTCAACTGGTGCACTGCGCTACTGGAGCACATGCACACGCACGGCCTGGATCGCGCCGAGGCCAGCCTCGAAGCCCAGCAGGAATGGACCGAACACGTCATCAAGATGTACTCGGCCATGCTCATGCGCAAGGCCAAGTCCTGGTTCACCGGTTACAACTCGAACGTCGAGGGACACGAGCAGGGCAGGATCCGCTACCTCGTGTACAACGGTGGCGCGCCCAAGTACGTCACGCGTATCAACGAGGTTGCGCAGAACGGCTATCGCGGCATCGTCTTGTCATCGAGCCTCGAGGCGTCAGATAGCGCCCGCACCGGTCTCGAGGCCTCGGCCTGAAAAGGGTTGGATGACTGCGCTCGGGCGCTCGTTGAGGCGAGCGCCAGCAGCTTCGGTCAGCACGACTCAGCGCAGATGGCAGGACACGATCTGGCCGGGCCCGACCTCCTTGAGCACCGGAACCTCGACGCGACAGCGTTCCTCGGCATAGGGACAGCGGGTATGGAAGTGGCAGCCTGGCGGCGGCCTGACCGGGCTGGGCACGTCACCCTGCAAGACCCGCTTCTCGCGCTTGATCTCGGGGTCGGGGATCGGCACCGCCGACAGCAGCGCCTCGGTATACGGGTGCTGCGGATTGGTGAACAGGGTGCGCTTGTCCGCGTACTCGACGATCCGTCCCAGATACATGACCGCCACGAAGTCGCTTATGTGCTCGACCACCGCCAGGTCATGGGCAATGAACAGGTATGAGAGCTCGAATTCCTTCTGCAGATCCATCAACAGGTTGATGACCTGAGCCTGAATCGACACGTCCAGCGCGGAGACCGCCTCGTCGGCGATGATGAGCTTCGGATTCAGCGCCAGCGCGCGGGCGATGCCGATTCTCTGACGCTGACCACCGGAGAACTGGTGTGGATAGTTGCGCATCTGCGCGGCGCGCAGGCCGACCCTATCGAACAGCTCGGCAACGCGTTCGGTCTTCTGCTTGCCGCTCGCGACGCCATGGATCTGCAGCAGCTCGCCGACGATCTCCCCGGCCGACATCCGCGGGTTCAACGATGAGAACGGATCCTGGAAGATGATCTGCATCTGGCGCCGGTAGGGACGCATTTCCTGCTTGTCCAGATGCGTGACATCGGTACCGTCGAGCTTGATCGTCCCCGAGGTCGGCTCGATCAGACGCAACACGGTGCGTCCCACTGTCGACTTGCCGCAGCCGGATTCCCCGACCAGACCGAGGGTCTGACCTTCGCCGATACTGAAGCTGACACCGTCCACCGCGTACACATGACCGGCGGTGCGCCCCAATACGCCCTTCTTGATCGGGAAATGCTTCTTCAGATTCTCGACTTCGAGAACCGCCGCGGCATTGCCGCGCGGTTGCGCCACCGCCTCGCTCATTGGTGCTCCCCGGACAGCCTGTCGGTATGCCAGCAACCCGCCCAATGATTGGGCGCGTGTTCGTTGTAGGGGGGATAGGCCTCCTGACATTGCTTGTCGGCGTACTCACAGCGCGGCGCGAAGGTGCAGCCCGCCGGCAGGTTGGACAAGGCCGGCACGATTCCGGGTATCTCGGCCAGGCGCTCGGCCCGCGCCTCTTCCCGACCAGACATGATCTCCAATCTGGGAATGGAGCGCAGCAACCCGTGGGTGTACGGATGTAGCGGATCCTTGAACAAGGTGCGCACGTCGGTCTCCTCGACCTTGCGACCGGCGTACATCACGATGACCCGCTGGGTGGTCTCCGCGATCACCCCCAGGTCGTGGGTGATCATGATCACCGCCGTGCCCAGCTCTTTTTGCAGCTCGACGATCAGCTCGAGGATCTGGGCCTGGAT
>JAGRHX010000568.1 GCA_020444775.1 Gammaproteobacteria bacterium | reverse complement strand
CGTCCAGCTCGTCCTCGAGCCTGGCTGTGAATTCGTAGTCAACGTACTTGTCGAAATGGTCGGTCAGGAACGCGTTCACCAGGATCCCGACGTCGGTCGGTCTGAAGCGGCGATTCTCCAGCTCCACGTACTCGCGTTGCTGCAAGGTGGAGATGATGGCCGCGTAGGTGGACGGCCGACCGATACCGAATTCTTCCAGTGTTCGGACGAGCGATGCCTCCGAATAGCGCGGCGGCGGCTCGGTGAAGTGCTGCTCGCTGCGAATGCCGAGCAGATCGACGATCTGATCCTCCTCCAGCTGCGGTAGCTTGCGCTCCTCGTCGTCGCCCTTGCTATCGTCACGCCCTTCCTCGTAGACCTTGAGGAAGCCGGGCTTGGCCACCGTGGAGCCCGTGGCCCGGAACACCTGGGAATCATCGTCCGGACAGACCAGGTCGGCCGCCACGGTGTTGATGAGCGCGTGCTGCATCTGGCTGGCAAGCGTTCGCTTCCAGACGAGCTGATACAGCCGGTACTGATCGTTGGACAAGTGCGCCTTCAAGGAATCGGGCAGACGCCGGATCGAGGTCGGTCGAATTGCCTCGTGCGCTTCCTGGGCATTCTTCGACCGGGTCTTGAACTCACGCGGCTTGCCGGGCAGGTCCTCTGCATCGAAGGTCTCACCGATATAGGCCCGCAGCTCCTCCAGTGCCTCGTTGGCCAGCGTCACCGAATCGGTACGCATATAGGTGATGAGGCCGATGGTTCCGTCACCGGTATCGATGCCCTCGTACAGCTGTTGGGCCACGCGCATGGTGCGCTGAGCGCCGAAGCCGAGCTTTCGGGCCGCCTCCTGCTGCATGGTCGAGGTGGTGAACGGGGCGGCAGGATTGCGTCTGCGCTGCTTGCGCTCGACCTTGGCGACCCGCAGCTTCTTGTCGGCGAGCACCAGCAACCGATCGGCGGCACCGGTGGCGGTCTGTTCATCGCAGATGCTGAATTGTTCGAGCTTCTCGCCGTCCAGATGCGTGAGGCGGGCGACGAACGGCTGCGTCTGCGCGGACACGTCCGCTTCCAATGTCCAGTATTCCTGACTCTGGAAGGCCTGGATCTCGGCCTCGCGCTCGCAGATCAGCCGCAGCGCGGGGCTCTGCACACGACCGGCGGACAGACCACGCTTGATCTTCTTCCACAACAGGGGCGACAGGTTGAATCCGACCAGATAGTCCAGGGCCCGCCGTGCCTGCTGGGCATTCACGAGATCCATCGCGATCTCTCGGGCGCTGGAGACCGCGTCACGCACCGCGCCCTGGGTGATCTCATAGAACACCACCCGATGTACCGGCTTGTCGTCGAGCACGTTGCGCTCGTTGAGAACTTCGGACACGTGCCAGGCGATCGCCTCACCCTCACGGTCGGGGTCGGTCGCCAGATACAGCGCGTCAGCCTTCTTCATGGCCTTGGCCAGGGCATTGACGTGCTTCTCGTTGCGCTCGATCAGCTCGTAGTGCATCGCGAAATCGTTGTCCGGCTCGACCGCGCCCTCCTTGGGCCGTAGGTCCCGGACGTGCCCGTAGGACGCTAGCACCTCGAAGTCCTTGCCCAGGTACTTCTGGATGGTCTTGGCTTTGGCAGGTGATTCGACTACGACAAGATTCATAAACTGCGCATACCATGCACTGGCAGTGGTGGATTTCACGTTCCAAGGCGACGACGCGGACGGCGTAGCGTCAGGTCGCGAATCGCCGTCGGGCGGTCCGCAGTGGCGTCGAGCCGACGCCTGAGCGGCGATCTGGTCAGCCATCCGAAACCATCAAGGCCGAAACCATCAAGGCTAGCGCCATGCCGCAGCCGGATCCAGCTCGCCGGGCCACTCGATCAACCCCGGCTGCGGTCCGGCACAGGTCGATCCCAGGACCCCAGAAGTCTTCGCTGCCCCGGCGGTCGAATGGCCCGAGCCATATTCAGGGGCAGCTTGCCCCGCGCCAGACCCAGCCGTACCGATGCCGTTGAACCTGATGCCAGGGTACTCTGCGAGCCCAGGTTAACGCGATCGAGCGGCGCTCGCCCGAGGCTACACCGACATCCCGGGATCCCCCGAATCACGGGGACCAACGAGATCACGGGGCCGGGCTGACCTCCAAGCGTGCGGGCGTGCCGCCAAGACCGAGCGAGGCGGGCGCCCCGGGCGCCAGCACCGTCACCGGACGCAGGTGCCGGCCCAGATGCTCACCCTGCACACGCTCATTGTCGAACGCGCACCGCGTGGCGCACGCCAATCAGTTCAGCTGCTCGGACGCGTGCTCGATGACCAGATCCTCCATCCAGTTGTACATCGATTCGCGACCGGGTCGATTGAACAGCACCATGAGCACGACCCACTTGAGCTGCTCGAGGTCGAACTCCTCGCACTCGAGCGCCATGACCCGGTCGATGACGCGCTCGCGCGTCATTCCGTCGAGTACACCGACCTGCTCGAGGAACAGAATGAACCCACGACACTCCACGTCCAGTCGATCCATCTCCTCGCGCGTGTAGATCCTGGTCGTGTGCGGGCTGCTGAAGGGCAGATCGTCCTCGTCCTCGTCACCCAGGCCTTCGAGCCAGTCGAAAGCCTTGTCCACCGACAGCCCCGGGAAGCCGGCACCGACCAGCTCGTCCCGAAGTGTTTCCTGATCGGACTCGAAATCGACATCAGTATCGAGATAGTTCTCGAACAGATACATCAGGACGTCAAACACTGACTCTTTCATTCATTCCCCGCCGGCCCTCGAAGCACCAAGGCCCTGGATACTGTGACTTGAGTGGCGCAGCCACCCGCGCGGACAGATCATGATGCGTGGCCTTCGGGGCCCGCATTCAATCCTCCTCGTTCCTCCTCGTTCCTGCGTGTTCCTCCTGGTGACGATGCCCCTGATCGCAGTCTCCCCGCTGAGCATGCATGCCTGGACCTGCGCTGTCTGGACCTGCCCGGCTCTGTCCGGTGATGTGCGCCCCGCACTTCTCGACCCGCCCCACTCGCGGCATCGCCCGGCCGAATCGAGTCGTTTCATCGTCCACCGGATCCGAGTAGGCCGATCCGGGTAGGCCGATC
>JAGRHX010000567.1 GCA_020444775.1 Gammaproteobacteria bacterium | reverse complement strand
CGGCAACAAGAGCCAGAATGCGCGCGTCAAGGCACTGGACGACTTCAAGTGTGGTCGGATCCGCGCCCTGGTCGCGACCGAGGTGGCATCACGTGGACTCGATATCAAGGAGTTGCCGCAGGTCGTGAACTACGAGCTGCCCAACGTGCCCGAAGACTACGTGCACCGGATCGGTCGTACCGCGCGTGCCGGCGCCAGTGGTTGCGCGGTCTCGCTGGTCTCACCCGATGAGACCAGTCTGTTGCGGGACATCGAGCGCAGCATGCGGCAGAAGGTGCCGTTCATGACACCGCCGCGCTTCGAGATTGGGCCGAGCGAGATACCGGAGAGCACCGGCGCGCAAGCGACACAGCCGCGGCGCCCACAGCCACAGACCGCGCAAACGCCACCGGCACAGAAGAAGGCCAGCACCCGACGCCGGCGGCGCAGCCGTGCTGGCAGCGGCAGAGCGCGCAGCGAGCAGCGCTGAAACGCAACAGGCAACTCGCGCGCCGGGTTGGGGGAGAGTGGCTGTGGCACCACTCATCGGCCGCCGGGCCCGGCGCGTACCCCGACGTCGAAGTCGGCCGTGGGGAAGTACGCCCATCGCCACCTGCACGAGATCGAAAGTCGGCGCAACCGCTGAACATCGCGGTCAGCGGGTGCGCTCTTCGTCGGTGCCGCGATTTGTCGGGATTTCTTACACGTGTGACACAGGTCACACCCTAAGTGACTGAAAGTTCTAGCATGGAACGGATCTTGCCTAGGCTTCCCGTGTCTCAGAGGCGCACCTGGCAGAGCCAGGTGCGAATCACTGCATACGGATGCACACGGAGAGTATCGCCATGTTTGCACGCTCCCTCGCCAAGACCTTGCCCAAGATTTTGCTGCTAGCGGCACTGACCAGCACCGCCGCGCACGCAGCGATCATTCTCGAATACCAGACCGCGTCGTCTACTTCCAACCCGACGCTCTCGCCATCCGTGGTGGATGCAGCGATCAGCGGCGACGCGCTGGCTGCCGGCTCCGGCCTGACAGCCGTCAATGGGTCCACTTGGACCTGGCGAGATTGGGGCACGGGCTTCGGTGGCGGACATTCGAGTGCCACCAGCTTTGCCGAGGCGGTCTCCGAGAACGACTTCTGGACCTGGGGCTTCGATGTGACCGGCGCGGTGGAAATCGCGCTCACGACCCTGGACATCCGCCTGGACCGCTCGGGCACCGGCCCGAATCAGTTCGAGATTCAAGCATCTGTCAACGGCGGGGCCGCGACCAGCGTGCTCACTGGCAATTTCGGTGACACGAGCCTCGGTCTGGACTTCGTTGCCGTCGACCTGAGCGGCATTGGTGCGGTGTCTCAAGGCGACTCGGTCGTGTTCACCATGGCGGCCTTCGGCGAGGATTCCGGGGGTGCATCGAACGTAGGCACATTCGACCTCGAAACGCTGGGGTTCGGCTCGGACCCGAGAGCCCTGAGGCTCAACGCAAACGTCGTCCCGATCGCGCCAGCCTTGCCAGAGCCTTCGATCATTGCCTTGCTCGGACTCGGGCTGCTGGGTCTGGCACGCTGTCGACCGCTTCGCTGAGAGGTCGATTCGCCGTCCGGGCACCGGGCAGGATCCGGTCGGCTTGCTTCGGGGCTCAGCAACACCCAGCTGAGTCCCCCGGCGGCGCTCCCAACAAGCCGATTCAGAGGGCGACTCCGAGTATGCGCAGGCATCCTCGGAGTCTTGTCCAGCTCATTCGGCGCCGCTGCGCATAGGTCGCCGCGACGCGCTATCTCCCCGCTTCCGGGCTCGCCGAATTCCGGCTGAAGATATCGGCACGTCGGTGCCTGGGGCACTCGAGCCTGTGTCGAGGTGCCGTTCGACTACGCGAGCCACCGCACTGCCCACCAATGGGTGCCGCCAGGCGACAGATGCGTCATGTCCAGGCACCATCGTCCCGCTTCAGACAAGCCCATCTCAATCGTGCGTCGTGCCGTCCGGTACTCGCCCTCTGCTCCGATTCGTGTTTCGCACCCACCGCCCCCCGCGTCTCAGGAAGCAATCGAGTGGGCGATAGAATCGTGATCTTGCGCATATTCCCGGCCTTGCGTTCTCATGTAAAAAGATGCTCAGCCGCGCGTTCACAATGACCGGTGGTGAGTGAAGACGACCCGTGTGGTCGGGATTGCGATGAATTCGGTCCACACATGGAAGTTTGTTTGCAAAGGGGGAAGTCCATTTGCAAAGGCATGGACGAATCACCGGCCGGACGTCAGCAGTGAGTCCATCGAGCGTGTAGTCGAGCGTCGTTGCTCGCTCGATGAGCGCGAGATGGTCGCGGGACATGGGTGTGTTGCGCGCACGACCCCATAGAGGCCGGGTACCGGCACACGTCAGAGCCTGTCTGCCATTCGCAACGACGAGGGTCAGATCGCGAGCACCAGCACGATGATGAAGTGCTCGCTCTCCGTGACCAGCCGACCAAGGGGGGACCCCAATGCCCAGCTACCTTCACCCCGGCGTCTATATCGAGGAGATCCCGAGCGGCTCAAAGCCCATCGAGGCAGCCGGCACCTCGACCGCCTGCTTCATCGGCTACGCGGCGCGCGGTCCGGTCAACAACGAGACGGTGATCGACAGCGGCGGTTTCGAGCCGATGCTGATTACCCGATACGACGAATACGACAATCATTTCGGTGGGATCCGCGACACGGCGGACGTCGAGGATCCGCAAGACCTCGATCAGATGGGCCACTCAGTAGCCGCGTTCTTTCGCAACGGCGGGGTGAAGGCCTACGTCATCCGGATTGCGGTCGACAGCGTCGCGAGCACGGGCTCCTTGAGCGGGCACATCGACTTCGGCGCCGCCAATGGTGGGGCGTGGGGCGACGCGCTGGTCGCGCGGTTCCGTGGCAAGACCGGTGTCGCCCAGACCGACCCGGACGCGGACAAGGAGTTCACACTCGAGATCGGCACCGGTACGGGTCGCGGTTTCGCCGCGCTGGAGGTCTTCACCAACGTCAGCCTCGATGCCAACGATCCCGGCTACATCGTCGACAAGATCAATGACGGCTCACAACTGGTCAGGGTCGAGGTCTCGGATGCGGCCGCGGCGCGGGTGGTGCTCGACGAGCTGTTCGAGGGCGGCTCGCCACCGACCACCACCCAGTACATAGAGGTCGCCCTCAGCGGTGGAGACGACGGCGACGCGGGTGGCACCGATGACTATGGCGCCGTGCTCTCGGCGTTGCTCAAGTACCGGGACGTGAACATCATCTGTCTGCCCGGGCTC
The DNA here is from genome assembly GCA_020444775.1 of Gammaproteobacteria bacterium. Next base: position 4,166 of record JAGRHX010000567.1, on the reverse strand, counting down.
TACTACGACCGTTCGGCGAGCGTGGTGGACCAGTCGGCCTCGGACGTCATCGACCTCGCAATCGCTCACTGCGAGACGATGAAGAATCGGATGGTCATCGTCGATCCGCCGCCCGGCGTGGAGTTCACCACCGAGAAGCAGATCACCGACCGCGGCTTCCCCACCAGCACCTACACGGCGCTCTACTATCCCTGGGCGAGGGTCAGCAACCCCTTTTACGACGCCGACACCCGTCCAGGCGTGCCGTCCAGACTGCTCATCCAGCCGTCCGGCTTCGCCGCCGGCATGTGGGCGAAGATCGACGCCAGACGCGGCGTGTGGAAGGCCCCGGCCGGGGTCGAGACACGGCTGCTCGGCACGGCCGGCTTCCAGTACAGCATCGAGGACGCCGAGCAGGACGTGCTCAACCCGGCCGGCGTCAACGCGTTACGCACCATACCCAGCTTCGGGCAGGTGATCTGGGGCACCCGCACGCTGGCCACGCGTGCCGATCCGGAGTGGCGTTACGTCCCCGTGCGGCGCACCGCCATGTTCATCGAGGAAAGCATCTACAACGGCATCCAATGGGCCGTGTTCGAGCCCAACAATCACCGCCTGTGGGGCTCACTGCGCGGCAACATCGGCTCATTCATGAACGGTCTGTTCCGAGCTGGCGCATTCCAGGGTGAGAAGGCCTCGGACGCCTACTTTGTGCGCTGTGGTCTGGGCGACACGATGACCCAGGGTGACATCGATCGGGGCCAGGTCATCGTCATCGTCGGCTTTGCACCGCTCAAGCCAGCTGAGTTCGTGATCGTCCGGATTCAGCAGAAAGTGAGCTCGGAATGAGGAGGACCGACTGATGGCAGCACCCATGTTCCCGGTGAACGCGCACCGCCACGACCCCTATCGCACCTTCAAGTTCCAGGTGCTCATCGACGGAATCCCGGTGGCCGGGCTGAGCAAGATGACCGCGCTGAAGAAGACCACCGAAGCCGTGAAGTGGCGCACCGCCGGTGATCCGTCCCACGAGCGCGTCATGCCTGGTGGCACCAGCTACGAGACGGTCACCCTGGAGCAGGGCTTGACCCACGACACCAACTTCGAGAGCTGGGCCAACATGGTCAACAATCTCGAGGGCGACGTCGCGATGTCGTTGAAGAACTTTCGCAAGGACATCGTCATCAACGTGCTCAACCTGCAAGGCCAGGTCGCGATCTCCTACAACCTGTACCGCGCCTGGGTCTCCGAGTATCAGGCGCTGCCGGATCTCGATGCCGGCAGCATGAACACGGTGGGGATCCAATCGATTACGCTGCAGCATGAGGGTTGGCAGCGCGACACCGCGGTGAGCGAGCCGACTGAGACGTGATGCAGCTGCCGGGCGGCATGGCCGAGAACGGCGGCATAGTTCGCGACTTTGCCTTCAAGCGGATCACGGGCGAGGTCGAGCTCGCGCTGGCCGAGGCGACGCGTGACGGCGACCCGCTGCCGGCGGCGCGGGTGACACGGGTCCTGTGCGTTGCGCTGGCGCATCTGGGCGGAGAGACGGCGGATGCCACCCGCGTCGATGGTCTGTGTGTGGGCGACCGTCAGTTCCTGGTCCGCGCGCTGGCCGGACACGTCGGTATCGCCTCGAGCTGGCTGACCGCCACCTGCCACGCCTGCGACACGCGCTTCGATTTCCTCATCGACCAACAGCGTCTGCCGGTCAAGCCCGCCGGGCCCGGGTACCCCTATGCCGAGCTCGACACCAGCCTCGGGCGCTGTCGTTTCCGCGTGCCCTGTGGTGGCGATCAGCAGGCCGTCGCCGAGCTGACGATGGGTGATGCCATACAAGCGCTGGTGCAACGATGCCTGGTTGCGTCAGAACGCGCGTTGGACACGGACAGTCGATTCGACGAGCACGATCTGCTGGCCATCGAAGCAAGCCTGGAGACGGCCGCGCCGGAGGTCACGGTGGAGGCCGCGGTGCGCTGTCCGGAGTGCGGCGCCGACACCATCATCGCGATCAGCCCCTACGCACCGCTCGATGCAATCGACGGTGGCATTTTCGAAGAGATCCATGAGCTGGCCTCGCACTATCACTGGAGCGAGGCCGAGATTCTCGCGCTGCCCCGTGGGCGACGACGCCGTTACCTCGAGCTCATCGACCGTGCACGACGTGGGATCGCCGCGGCAGCCCCAGCCTGGAGCGACGCCTGATGGGCTTCTTGAGCAGTATCGTGCGAGACGGGCGTGGCGCCAGCGAGACGGGACGCGCACGCGCCGCCCGTCATCCGGCAAGCCTCGTGCAGGGCGTATCGCCCTCGGTGATCGGCATGCCCCCGGATGCGCCGACCGGCCATCAAGAGCCGTCACGGCCACCGCCACGAACGGACCAGGCGACGCTCGACGCCGCGACCGGCAATGTCGATACCCGCTCCGGAACCGGCACAGCGACGACTGACCGACCGGATCTGCCCGGTCACCCTGCCTCGCTTGGCAAAACGCCATCCGGCGCGGCACCCGGCGTGCATGGCACGGCTGCGGCGGTGACCCGGCCACCCACCATACAGACCTTCAGCGAGTCGTCACAATCCGGACCGTCCAGCCCCGGCGACGGCGAGCCAGGCAGGACCAGCCCCGCGCCACGACAGCCGCCGGACGCATCCAATGAGTTGGGGGCGAGTCAGGTCGAGGCAATCGACAGGGATCCGATCACCCGTGACACAGCGGCCGGACCCAGCCACACGCTCGAGGTGTCGGCCGGGGCCGTCGGAGCCATCATCGAAAACGCGGTCGAGCCGGTAGACACGCGCCGCCGAGCGGCCCCCGGCATCGAGCACACGCCCTCCCCGGCCGTACCCGGGATGTTCCCCGTCACGCCAGTCGGTCACGCTCTGGACGCCGAAGCAGCACCCACGACGCCGTCCGACACCGCGCCCGCGGCAGCACATCCAACGGCTCGCCCGCTGACGTATCCGGTGGCCCCCAGGCACAATGAGTCGGACTCGCGACAATCCGCTCGAGCCGAGCTGTCCGCGGCTGCCGTCGCCGGTCGCGGGACCGGCACCGACGGCGCGGCGGCAGCCATGCCGACGCCCGCCGGTTCGGGCACCGCGCAAGCCTCACCCGGGCAACAGACATGGTCACCCATGCCGTGGCCGGCGCCGGTCACTCCGGCACGCGCGGCGCGCGGCACGCCGACCAGCCGCGGGCCCGCGTATGAAGCACCGCCGTCGGTTCACATCCGACACGTCGAGGTAATCGTCACCGGCGCGGCGCCGGGGCCGGCCCGAACCACGCCATCGCCTGACCGGCACTCCGCCAGCCGGCAGTACCTGCGCAGGCTGTAGACCATGGCTGCGCCGATCTCGCTGGCCTCAATCTGCGACGCTCTGGTCAAGGCGGTGCGAGCGGATCTGGACCTGACGTTCGACGCGCGGGTGACCGCGACCATCGGCAACCCGGAGCAGGTCGATGCCATCGATCCCAGAACGGATCATTATCTGAACTTCTTCTTCTATCAATTCGAACCCTACGCCTTCGACAGCGACACCCTGCCGGGCGAACCGCTTCTACTGCGGACCCGCTGTCTGATCACCCCCTTCGCGATCCAGGAAAGCGAGGAGGCTGGGGCCGGCTACAACGATCTCAAGCTGCTCGGCGAGGTGATGCGCATCTTTCACCAGACGCCGGTGCGCAGCTTCACCGTGCTCGACAGCGAGGAGCAACCGATCGACTACCAGGTTCAGACCGTGTTCCATGCCCTGGGCCCGGAACAGATCAACAATCTGTGGACTACCCAGGGCGGCTCGGTCGCCTACCATCCGTCAGTGGCCTACGAGCTGGCGCTCACGCCCGTGCTACCGAGTGAGAAGTCAGTCGATAGCCCGCTGGTCGGCGCGGTGGGCTTCGACGTGCGCGGCCGGATGGACAGAAGAGTCGCCCATTCGGGCGTCTTCCACACGCCGTTGGTCACCGCTCGCCGGGTCGACACAGGCACCGAGGACTGGGCGCCCGCGATCTGTCTGGTCCACGACGGCCAATGCCTGGAGAGCCTGAGCCTGCCGCTTGGCAGCGCCGAGCTGGCAGCCTTCGCACCGGTGGTGTGGGTGGCGGGCGAACCGGGATCGACGGTCCGCCTGGTCTGGGAGGCCTGGCGGAGCACAGTCGGCTGGTTCACACTCGACACCACCTCGAAC
>JAGRHX010000566.1 GCA_020444775.1 Gammaproteobacteria bacterium | reverse complement strand
CCCAGCAGATGCCCAGCAGATGTCCGGTCGATGCCCGGCACCGGTGACCGACGCAGGTCGCACCGCGTTCGCGATCTCGCCCGATTGCAAGGCCCGATCGACAAGGCTCGGCCGCCAGCTGGAGTCGCGTTCAGGCCGCGGACGCCGAGACCGGGTCCACGACAGCGTGGTCACGTTCGGGCTGTGCGTGCCTGGCTGTCACGACTGCGCTTTCACGACAACGATGTCATCAGAGGTTCGATGGTGGTGAGCAGCTCGACCCATGTCCAGGCGCCTTCCCAGGCCGCTTCGCCGCTGCAGGCCGAGTCGTTCGGCACGGTTCGTCACGTCGCCAATCCGCGTCGCCGGGCCGGGCCGTTTCCGGACGAGCTGGAGGCGGTGCTGGGACGTGAGGACGCCTCGCGGGCCTACGCGGAGATTCGCGCCTGGCAGGGCTATGCGCGGACCCCACTGACTCGGCTTTCGGGGCTGGGTCATGCCCTGGGGCTCGGCGCAATCCACTACAAGGACGAGGGCGGGCGTTTCGGCCTGGGTAGCTTCAAGGCGCTTGGCGGTGCCTACGCCGTGCTACGTCTGCTGTGCAGCGAGCTGAGCACGGCGGTCGGGCACGAGGTGCGCAGTGAGGACGTCCTCACCGGACGACACGCATCCAGGACCGCCGGCTTCACGGTCGCCAGCGCGACCGATGGCAACCACGGGCGTTCGGTGGCCTGGGGGGCGAGTCGTTGTGGTTGTCGTTCGGTCATCTACATCCACGCCGCCGTCAGCGAGCAGCGCGCCGAGGCCCTGCGCGCGCTCGGCGCCGAGGTGGTGCGGGTCGCGGGCAACTATGACGACTCGGTGCGGCAGGTCGCGGTCGACGCCGAGCGCAACGGCTGGTGGGTGGTGTCCGACACCTCCTACCCCGGATACATGACGGTCCCTCGCGACGTGATGGCCGGTTATATGGTGCTGGCTCTGGAAGTGGTCGAACAGCTCGCCGAGACGGTGGCCGAGCCCCCAACGCATGTAATCGTGCAAGGTGGGGTGGGCGGCGTGGCGGCGGCCGTGTGTGCCGCGCTGTGGCAGGCCTATGGTGCGGATCGCCCGCGCATGCTCGTGGTCGAGCCGGACCGCGCAAGCTGCCTGCTGCGTAGCGCGCAGCGTGGCCGGGCCAGCGCGGTCACCATCGAGGCGGAGACGGTGATGGCCGGCTTGTCCTGCGGCGAGGCCTCGCCGCTCGCCTTCCAGGTGCTGGATGCCGCGGTGGACGACTTCCTGGCGGTGGCGGACACGCGCGTCGCGCAAGCCATGCGGCTGCTCGCCGAGACGCCGCACGGTGATCCGCCAATCGTTGCCGGCGAGTCCGCGGTGCCGGGTCTGGTGTTGCTGATAGAGGCCGCCGAGCAACCGGCGCTGGCCCGGCGTCTGGGTCTGGACGCCGCGAGTCGGGTGCTACTGACGGGCACCGAAGGCGCGACCGACGAGGCCATCTACACGCGGATGGTCGGGCGTTCGCCAGCAGCGGTGCTGGGTGGACAGGGCTGATACGAGACGAGGAACGACCTGACGACCATGCTTCGATCCGCTTCAACGGGATGGATCTTCTTCGATCTGGGCAGCACGCTGTGGGACGAATCCGAGGCTGCCAGCAAGCGCCTGGCGGATCTGGCCGCGCACGTGGAGGGCGGACCTCATGAGGTCAGCGTCGCCGAGCTGGAAGCCCTGATCGAGAAACATCATCTATGCCATTCGCCGAATCCGGTGCGGGCCGCGCTTCGCGAGGCCATCGCCGACGAGACCCTGCTGCGGGATGCGCTTCGTCAGACACGCTACGCGCACGAGCTGATCCGGCCCTATCCGGACGCCGAGCCGGTGCTGGCCGCGCTGCACGGGGTCTACAGGCTCGGCATCATCGCCAACCAACCGCCCGGCATTCCGGCGCGGTTGCAGGCGCTGGGATGGGACCGATGGTTCGACGTGGTGCTCGGCTCAGGCGACGTCGGGCTCGAGAAGCCGTCCGCGGCGATCTTCGAGCGTGCGCTGGAAGCCGCCGACACACGCGCCAGCGACAGCATCTATGTCGGCGATCGCATCGACAATGACATCGTGCCAGCGAAGGCACTCGGCTTCGGCACGATCCGGTACCTCGGTGGCTTCGCCCGCGTGCAGACGCCACGCGGACCCGCCGAGACCGCGGATGTCACGGTCTCGACCCTGAGCGACATCCTGACTCACCTGCTCTGACCCGAACCGGCCCGACCGGCCGTGCCGCGGCATCGGCGGTCGAGACGCGATTACGGATGCAAGGCCATCACCTTCGCCACGGCCGGTCGCTCCAGCATCCGCTGGTGGTGGTCATTCACCGCGGGGAATTGCTCGATAGACACGCTGTCGCTGGCCAGCCAGCGGCTGATGGTGAACAGATAGGGATCGCAGATGGTGTACTGCTCGCCCATAACCCAGGGGCCCTTGAACATCTCGCGCTCGATCAGCGAGAAGCTCTCGGTCATCGTCTGCGGCACCTTGCGTTGCATGGCCTCGAGCGCCTCGGGCGCGTCCGCCCAGCGTGCCCCACGGGCCCGATGCGCGTGATTGACGTGCACGGTGGAGCACAGATAGCTGTTGAAAGACTGCACCCGGGCCAGCGCGTACGCATCCTGTAGCGGCGCGAGTCCGGCGGCCGGGAAGCACTGGGCCACGTAGACCAGCAACGCCGGGGTCTCGGTGAGGATGCCCTGGTCGGTGACCAGCGCCGGCACCCGACCCTTCGGATTGACCGCGAGATATTCCGCCGAGCGCTGTTGCTGGCTGGTGAAATCGACCAGCACGGCCTCGTAGTCGGCGCCGGCCTCCTCGAGTGCGATGTGCGTGGCCAGGGCGCACGAGCCGGGGGCATAGTAGAAGTTGAGCATGGATGCGTCTCCGTATGGGATTCGGTGCGCCCGCGGACGCCGGGAACGAGGTCGGACGACCGTTGTGTTGTTGATCGACGGTGAACCTGATCACGGTGATCCTGATCGATCCGCAAGTCGGCCGGCGACCGGGTAGCGACTGCGTCGTGGGTGAGACTTGCGGCGGAACGCGGCCGCGATCAGGGGCAGCTGCAGATGGTAACCCGGGTCCAGTCGACCAGCTCGGCCCGGCGCCGGAAGCGTCGCATCGCGTCCTCGGCGCCGGGCTCGGGTCGACCCCACCAGCGCGAGCGTTCCCAGGCCATCAGATCCATGTACTGGGTGAGCAGCAGCACCCGGGTGCGCTCGCCGCGCTCGTCCAGGCTGCGCCAGAAGCCATGGATACGTGCCTGCACGGCGGCTTCCATGCTCGGCCAGGCCTCGTCGGACAGGCTGAGGAATTCCGGCCAGTCGGTGCTGCTCAGCTCGAAGAAGCGGTGCGCGTAGAAGCCCTGGCGTGGCGGTGGCTCGTCGCTGGTCGGACGCACGGTCGCCTCCAGGTAGTGCACCGCGCGGGTCTCGAGCACGTCATGAGCGGCAGCAAGACCGCCGTGTGCGCGCGCGCTGTGCGCGTCCGGCCAGGCGGTCATGATGATGCCCTCGTCGCGCGCCAGTCCGATCTGACCCGGCCACACGCCATACAGACGGCCACCGGCGGTCTCGATCTCGGCCGCGCTACGGGTGCTGATGGTGGCCGCGGCGGCGGCCCATCCCAGCGGCGCGACCCGGACCTCCCGGTATTCGAAGAATCGCTTCATCGCTCGTTCTCTCCTCATTGGTGTGGTGTCCACCGCGTACCCCGCACGGCGATGGGCTGGACGGCGATGGTATGCTCGCCGCGTCCGGCCTCGAGCAGGCAAGATGATGCCCGGGGGCGGCCTCAATCGCCGTGTCGAGCGCGCGAGCATAACGCCATGTACGGGCTGCGCGTGTGACAACGCGTATCGTTGACCGACAAGTGTCCAATTTCAGGAGACCATTCATGAAGATGAAAGGTGCGGTGCTCAGAACACCGGCCGAGTCACGGCCATATGTCCAGAGCAAGCCGGTTCAGATCGAGGAGCTGGAGCTGGACCCGCCCGGGCCCGGTGAGGTGCTGGTCAAGATCGGTGGTGCGGGCATCTGCCATTCGGACCTGTCGGTGGTCAACGGGCATCGCGCGCGCTTGTTGCCGATGGTGCTCGGTCACGAGGGCTCAGGTGAGATCGTCGAGCTGGGCAGCGGTGTCAACGACGTCGCGGTCGGTGACCACATCGTCTTTCAGTTCAGCGCGAGCTGTGGGCGTTGCCGGCGTTGTCTGGAAGGGCGTCCGCAGATCTGCGAGCTGGCCGCCGCTACCAAGTCGCGCGGCGCGCTGATGTCCGGGCATCATCGGCTGCGTGACATGGACGGCAAGGAGGTGCACCACCAGTCCGGGGTCTCCTGCTACGCGGAGTACGCGGTGGTGGACCGGGGCTCGGTGGTGAAGATCGACAAGTCGCTGCCGCTGCACGAGGCCGCGATCTTCGGCTGCGCGGTGATGACCGGCACCGGTGCGGTGATCAATACCGCGCGTATCCG
>JAGRHX010000565.1 GCA_020444775.1 Gammaproteobacteria bacterium | reverse complement strand
TGCCCAGGTCGTCCAGCGCCTGACGCACCTCCAGGTAGGACTTGCCGGTGGTGGCGATACCGATACGCGCCCCCGGCGACTCGTACACCAGCCGGTCCAGCCGGTTCGCCCGACAAAAAGCCTTGACCGCCTCGTGCTTGTGCTCGTGCAGACGTCGTTCCTGCTCGAGCGCGGTATCCGGCCAGCGAATGTTGAGCCCGCCTTCCGGCCGGTTGTCGTTCTCGGGAAGGACGATCCGGACCCGGTCGGCCCCGACCTCGGCGATGGTCGCCGACTCGACCGTATCGTGGACGCATTTGAGCGCCGTCCAACAGCCCGAATAGCGCGACATGGCGATGCCGTACAGGCCGTAGTCCAGGATCTCCTGTACACCGGCGGGATTGAGCACCGGGATCATGGCGTCCATCATCGCGTATTCGCTTTGATGGGCGGTGGTCGATGATTCACAGATGTGATCGTCACCGAGCAGGCAGAGCACGCCGCCCAGCGGCGAGCTGCCGGCGAGATTGCCGTGGCGCAGGGCATCGCCGGACCGGTCAACCCCCGGCCCCTTCGCGTACCACATCGCGAACACGCCATCGAAGGCGGATTCGCCGTGCAGACCGGCCTGCTGAGTGCCCCAGCAGGCGGTCGCCGCCAGGTCCTCGTTGAGGCCCGGATTGAACACCACCTCATGGGCCTTGAGCAGGCCGCTGGCCTGCCACAGCTGCTGGTCGAAGGCCCCCAACGGCGAGCCACGATAACCGGACACGTAGCCAGCCGTGTTCCGCCCGGCCTGCAGGTCGCGCCGACGTTGCTCCATGGGTAGCCGAACCAGTGCCTGGATGCCGGTAAGGAACACCGACCCCGACTCTAGCGTGTACTTGTCATCGAGCGCCACGGCGCGCAGCGCCGGCGCCTCGGAGTTCAACGCGCGCGCGTCCGTGGCGCTCGCACCCTGGCGGCCGACGGCATCGTCCGCGGATTGGTTGGCGACGGGGCTGGACGGTGTTTCACTCATGTTCTGGGGACTCCTCCGACTGGTGACTGCGCAGACGCCGCGGCCCGCACATCGCGGTCATCTTCGCCGTCCCGCTCACGTTCAGCACGCCGGTACGGCCGTGAGCGTGTGACGCGCAACTTTAACAGTGTACGTGACGCGCCATTGTCCGACGGCCGTGGCGCCGGCCGGCTCGCGGCCAGGCGCGCGCTCACAGCGTCGACTGTAGATGTCCGCCGTCGACGACGATGGTGCTACCGGTCATGTAGCTGGAGGCATCGCTCGCCAACAACAGCAGCGGACCGTCCAGTTCCTCGACCTGTCCCAGACGCCGCTGTGGGATGCGCTTGATCATGGCCTGGCCCGGGGCGGTGTCCCAGAAGTCGCGATTCATCTCGGTGGCGAAGTAACCGGGGGCGATGGCATTCACCCGGATCCGGTGCCGGGCCCACTCCAGCGCCAGGCCCCGTGTCAGGTGCACCAGCCCGGCCTTGGAGGCCATGTACGAGGTCACCACGCCCGCGGCGCGAAACGCCAGGATCGATGCAATGTTGATGATCGACCCGGGCTGCTCGGCCGCGACCAGCCGGCGCGCCGCCTCGTTGGCAACCATCCAGGCGCCCTTCAGGTTGGTATCGATGACGCTGTCCCAGTCGCTCTCCTCGAGCTCCAGGCTGGGGCGGGTGGTGGTGATGCCGGAGTTGTTCACGCACACGTCGATGACGCCCAGCTTCGCCCGGGCAGTCTCGAAGGCCTGCTCGATGCTGTCCCTGTCGGTGACGTCCATACGCACCGCGAGCGCGCGCCCGCCGGACCGCTCGATGTCGGCCCGAACCTGTTCCAGGGCAGCCTCGTTGCGAGCCGCCAGCACCACTCGCGCGCCGTGCGCCGCGAGCGCGTGTGCGAATCGAATGCCCAGACCACTGGATGCTCCGGTGACCAGGGCAATCTTCTGACTGAGATCGGCGCTGAATGCATGCATGTCGAAGAGCCTGCTGGATTTTCGGGGTGAGACGACGATGACCCGGCGGGTGAAGCGTGACCACGGCACGCACGGTGATCGGTTCTTCAATCGGTTCTTCGCGGGGATCCCGCGCAGGGGCGCCATGGCGCAATCCATCGCCGGGCTGCAACATTGCCCATCCATCGCCCATTCAAACGGCGCCCATCCACACGCGACGTCCGCCCACGTGACCTGCCCTGCACCCTGCTCGAACACCCGCGCCCACGCACGCTTGCATGGACGGCGAAGCCGGGACCGCGGGGCCGGGACCGCGAAGCCGGGTGGAACCCATCCGGGCTGATCACCTGACACGACGTCGCGTACGCCAACCGGGATGGCGGCACGGCACGAGATACCGGACCCATGAACGAGGCACGAGAAGATATCACAGCAGCGTCGGCGGACCGCCCCGGTGGCCCCCCGTTATTGAGCGCGCAGGGACTGGGGCAGCGGGTCCAGATGCCGGGCGCGGAACCGCTGACCATACTGTCGGACATCGACCTTCGAATCGACGCCGGTGAGCGGGTTGCCGTGATCGGCACCTCGGGCTCTGGCAAGACCACCCTGCTCGGCCTGCTCGCCGGCCTCGATCTGCCGAGCGAGGGCCAGGTCTGGTTGGACGGGGTCGCGCTGGGTCAGCTGGACGAGGACCAGCGTGCTCGTCTGCGCGCAGGCCGTATCGGTTTCGTCTTCCAGTCGTTCCAGCTGATCCAGAGCTTCACCGCGCTCGAGAACGTGATGTTGCCCTTGGAGCTGCTCGGTCATGCCCAGCCGCCACGCCGAGCGCGCGAGATCCTCGGGCGAGTTGGCCTCGGGTCGCGGCTGAATCACTATCCGCGCCAGCTCTCGGGCGGCGAGCAGCAACGGGTCGCCATCGCCCGGGCCTTCGTCGCCGAGCCGGCGCTGCTGATGGCCGACGAGCCGACCGGTAACCTCGACGCCCGGACCGGCGAGCGTATCGCCGAGCTGCTGTTCGATCTGAATCGGGAGCGCGGCACCACGCTGGTGCTGGTCACGCACGACGAGAATCTCGCCGCGCAATGCGATCGGCGCGTGCGCATCGATGGCGGTGAACTGCGGGAGTCCGCATGAAGCAGCTCGCGATCGCCTGGCAGTTGCTGCGTCGCGACCTGCGCGCCGGCGAGGTGCGCGTGCTGGTGGGCACGCAGATGATC
>JAGRHX010000564.1 GCA_020444775.1 Gammaproteobacteria bacterium | reverse complement strand
AGGCCTGCGCGTCTCTCAACGTCTGTTCCGCCTCGTCGACCCGTTCCTTCCAGAAGGCGACCAACGGGTCCGTATCCACCGCGCTCGGGTCCAAGGCGGCCTGCACCTCGTCGAAGACCGATTGAGCCACGCGCAGCGCACCGTCGGCGATGGCCTTGCTGGTCATCAGGGCGCCGATACGGGTCCAGGCGGCACCGATCCAGAGCCCCCTGATGCTGACATAGGCGGCGTGGCTTGGCCCGTGGAGCATCTTGTTGCCGATGCTCAAGCCTGCGTACCAGCTGTTGTGGGCGTCGATTTCCGTCTCCCACCGCGCGATGTTCTGGTGCTCACGATTGATATCCCTTTGTAGTGACGCCACATCGCCGAGCGCCGCGTCCAGCGCCGATTGCGCCTTGTTCAGCTCCAACTGGAGCCTGGCGATAGCGGCTTCGCGCGCGGAGTCCAGCTCCGAGACGAATGACTCGTAGGGAATGCGTGCAGTGTCGACCGCCGCGCGCGCCGCCACCAGCGGCGCCTGCAGCTCCTCGCCCGTGAAGGCGACCTGGGTGGTGCCGCTCAGCCGTGGGCCATTGGCGTCGATCGCACCGTTCATCATGATTCGCGAGATCGGTGTCTCGAATCGGCCGTGGATCCGAGCGCCGAGCCTGTCGGCCCGCATCTGGGCCTGCTTCAGGCCGATGCCGGCGATCTCCAGCGTGCCGGACATCTGCACGTAGGACATCTGCGCGCTGTCGAAGGGGAAGCTGGCCTCCAGTGTCGCATTGGCGGCCGGAAGGATGCCCGGATAGAGACTGGCATCGGAATGCCCGGTGATCGTCACACCCGACCGGCTCAGCTCCAGGTAGCCGCTGGCGATGGTCAGGTCCTGAAGCGCGACACCGGTCAGACTGCGCAGGTTGCCCAGGTTCAGCCCGTAGCTGCCCTCGGCCTTGATGATCGATTCGGACAGACGCTGGCGACCGATGTAGCCGGCGACCCGGGTGCTCTCCTTGGGCACCAGGGGCACGAAGTCGGGCAGGAACGAGCGATCCGGTGCCTGGATGCCGCTGAAGTAGATCTCCACATCCTGCTCGTTGCTGAAGATACCTGCGGAGGCGTCGTTCAAATCGACCGCCAGGCCCAGACCGTCGAACAGCTCGAAGTCGAGGCTGAGCGCACCGTTCACACCCAGACGTCCACCGTGCTCACCGAGCTGGCTGACCACGGTACCCTCGATCTCGAGTATGTCGAACAGCGGTATCTCGGAGTCCACCAGCAGATGGCCCTTGAAGCGGCCCGCGTCCTCCGGCAGACCCCAGGTGTTGCGGGGCTCGAACGGAATGCCGCCGTCCACTGACACCGCCAGGCGCCCCAGGTCGGGTATCACGGACTCGCCGTCATTGATGCTGACATCCGCCGCCGACTGCGCCGCGGTCGGTATGATCTCGGTCTGCAGGGTGTCGAGCAGGTCCTGCTGCCCGGTCTCGGCCAGTAGCCGGATGCCGTTGTCCTGGGCCAGCAGCAAATATGGCTCGGTCGGATCGACGACCAGCGTGAAGCTCTGGTCGGCCGGAATCGAGAATCGCAGCGGATCGCTATCGGCTTGCAACGGGCTCTCGCCGTTGGCGGGCTGCGGCAGCAGCCAATCCTGCAGTGACACGTCCAGCGACAGCCCGCTCTGGAAGTGGAAGAAGACGTAGACGGGCTCGATGAGGTCGTTCGGATCGGAGTCGGGATCCTTTGGGTTTTCGGCGAGTGGCAGTCGGTCGCCATCGGCCTCCAACAGTGCTCTCAGCGTCGCCCGGTCGACCATGCCGATCGCGGCCAGCGGCAGTTGGGTCAGCGGTGAGGACTCGAGCACCGGCATGTCCTCGAGGTGCGGACGGGCCGTGCCATACACCTTGTAGGGCAGCGGTGCCGCGATACTGTTCGGCTCGATCACCAGCTCCGCGTCCGTGAGCAGAAGGCTCTGTTGCGGTGTGGCCAGCACCACGTCACCACGCAGCTCGATACGATCCTCGGTGCCGATCACCGCGTCGTAGTCGACCACGAACCAGAGCTGGTCGCTGATGCGCAGGGTGCAGCTCTGCTCGTCGCATGGCAGCGTCGGTAGCGGATTGAGCTGTATTTCCACCGGACCGGTGGCGCCTCCGAGCAGGATTCCGCTGTCGGTCGTGCCGGGCAGCGAACCGATCATCGAGGTGTCGATTGCGGAGATGGATTGTGCGTACGCCGCGGACGAGACCAGCAGGCAGGCACCGATTGCCGCGCTCAGCACACGGCGTGGGCTATCGGGACGTGGGTTTCGGGCGTTGGTGGCTGACGCTGACATGGTGGATTCTTCCTTGATGGTGTCGCTCGGTTTCACTCGCAGGCAGGACATGGACTCACGGTTGTTCGGGTGGTCTGCCGCGCAGCGGGCGGCTCGTGAAAAGGTCTTCATGACAACGGCTCCTTCGGCCTCGATACGTCCGCCATGGGTTGTTTGTGTGGTGGCGGTCGAGGAGGGTAGAGCACAGCCCGTGCCAGGCCTGCGCGAATCGGCTGGACGACCCTGGGTGGAGCGCACAAGTGATTGATTGAAAAACACTATTGTCTTGCGTCTCGATGCTTGGCAGGCGTCTCATGGTGGTGCCAGGGTGATCGGCCGGGGGGATTGCATGAAGGGTGACCGGCTCAGACTGAGCCGATCGGTCCAGAATGAACCGGTTCAGCGGGGACCGGGCGCGCGGGCACTGGCGAATCAGGGGGGAGGGCCTGATGGCTGGTCGCGCCGCGCAGAGGGTCTAGAATGACCGCACCCACATGGACTCGCGTGCCAACCGACCGGAAACGCCTGGATGTATGAAGCCCAGTTCGAGCTTCGCGAATCGCCTTTCTCGCTGGCGCCCAATCCGCGCTTCGTCTTTCTCAGCGAGCGTCATCGCGAGGCGCTGGCGCATCTGCTGTACGGGCTACGCGAAGGCGGTGGCTTCGTCCAGCTGACCGGCGAGGTCGGCACCGGCAAGACCACGATCTGCAGGACCTTGCTGCGCCAGCTGCCGGATGACGTCGACGTGGCGCTGATCTTCAACCCGCTACAGAGCGCGGCCGAGCTGTTGCTGTCGATTCTCCAAGAGCTCGGCGGCTCGGTCGGCGTCGTCGCGCAGACATCCGCGCCGGCCGCGGAGCCATCCTCGCGCTTCGACGCGCATTCGCTGAAGCAGCTCACCGATGCGCTGTATCAGTATCTGCTCGATGCCAGCCGGCGTGGTCGGCGCACCGTGGTGATCGTCGACGAGGCCCAGAATCTGCGCCCGGAGGTCCTGGAGACCTTGCGTCTGCTGACCAACCTCGAGACCGACGAGAAGAAGCTGCTGCAGATCTTTCTCATCGGTCAGCCGGAGCTCAAGCAGATGCTGAGCGCGCCGGCCATGCGCCAGATTGCCCAGCGGGTGACCGCGCGATTCCATCTGCGTCCGCTGGACGCCGCACAGACCGCGCACTACGTGCGGCACCGACTCTCGGTCGCGGGCTGTGAGCGCTGTCCGTTCGATGCCGAGGCGCTGCGCACGGTGCATCGACTCTCCGGCGGGATCCCCAGGGTCATCAACATGCTGGCGGATCGCGCCCTGCTCGGTGCCTTCGTCCGTGAGTCTGCCGAGGTGGACGCGCAGCTGGTGAGCCTGGCCCACGCCGAGCTTGATCTGCCGGCCGCCGCTGTTGGTGCTGGGGCCGGCAGCGCCGGTGCGGGCGGAACCGAGCCTGCCACGTCGCGCGTGGCGACGGATGCCGGCCCGGCCTCGCCACCTCGAATGCCAGCCGAACGGCCTGCCAACGGCCCAGGCGAGGTCCACAGGTCACGGCGCCAACCGGACAGACGACGTCTGGCCGCGGTGCTGGCGATTGCCGTGCTGGCGGTCGGCGTCGGGGTGCTGTTGTTGCGTGACACGCGGCGCGAGACCGTCGCGCCCGAGCTGCTGGCGTGGACTGGCGATCGTGACCCGGCCACCGCCGACGTGGCGGCCGTGGCCGACGCGCCGCGGACTCGGCGCCCGAGCGGTCTCGAGGCTGCCTCCAAGGGAGCGAATGGCGGATCAGATGGCGGATTGGTGGCCGCCGCGAACGGCGGCGGTGACGGTGCGGGAGCCGGGCGCGAGTTGGTAGTCCGACCGGCACCGTTCCCATTGGCCGGGGACGTGGTGGGCGGTGGTGGACCGGGGCTGTCGGCACGTCGGGCCGACGCGTCGACGCCGCGCCTGGAGGGTGCCGCGCATGCGATGCCGGTCGGGCCGTTTGCCGCGATGGGCATAGAGCCGGCGCTGATGAGCCCGCTTGCGGCCGGGCGGGCGGATCGGCCCGCGGCGCTGGCACCACCTGAGTCGGCTGTTCCGGGCGGCCTGCCGGCACTGCCCCGGGCACAACAGGTGACGCTGACGGCACGCGGCGCGCAGCAACGACTGGCCGCCGCCTGGGGACTGTCGCTTGCCGCCGGCCAGAGCTTGTGTGCCCAGGTGGCTGAGAGTGGGCTGGCCTGCCTGGAGGGCGACGGTGGTCTGGCCCGGGCGCTGGCCTTCGACCGCCCGGTATCCATCGAGCTGCGACGGGATCCGGGCCCGGACAACACCGGCGTGGCCGCGAATCGCGCGATCACGGCGAGCGCTCTGGCCGAGCCGAGTCATGTGGTGGTGCTGGCAATGGATGCAGACCGAGTGCGGCTGGCAACTCCAGACGCCGCGCGTTGGCTGTCGCGCGACTGGCTGCGGTCACAGGCCGGCGCACGCTATACCCTGCTATGGCGACCGCCCGAGGACGGCCTGACCCTGATCAAGCCCTGGCCCGCGAGCGGATCCCGTGACTGGCTGGAGGGCGCCCTGATGCGCTGGCTGGTGCAGGCTGCCGGCTTGCCGCCGGCCCGCCTGGCGGCGCTGCAGAATGCGCCGCTCGTGGAGCGTATCCAGACCCTGCAGGCGCATTATGGACTCGATACCGACGGCATCGCAGGGCCGATGACGCTGGCGATGCTGACCTCGGTCTTGGGCATGCCGGAGCGGCCGACGCTGCTTTTGCAGGATCGCGACAGGCTTGCCGGCGGCAGCGGTGCCAGCGTCGATAACGGTGCCGTATCGCGACACGGTGCTGTCCGGGCGGCGTTGCCCGCACCGTTTCCGCCGCGTCCCAGCTCACCCGGCACGATGGATTCGCCCGCCGCGTCGGCCGCTGGCGCCGCCACGCAGGAACGCTGAGCGTGTCGATCATCCTCGATGCACTGGACAAGAGCGAGCGTCGACCGAAGCGGGGCGAGGTTCCGGGCTTGCACAGTCGCCCGATGGTCGATGCCGGGCGCTCGGAGGCGGCGCCTGTCACCCCTGCGCGACCGAGCGTCTGGTGGCAGGGCTGGCCGGCGTGGCTGGCCCTGTTGCTGGCGTGCCTGGCCTTGGGCCTGGCGGTCCATGGCGTGCTGCGCGAGGCGCCGGTGCCGCCGCCCGCGCGTTCGGCGGACATCGATACGGACCGCTCGACACGAGCGGATCCGATCCAACGATCGGTGACGTCGGTCGACGGGCTGCCGCCGGCGTCGCCGCTCGAGGTCCCGTTCGACGCGCCGATGGTCCCTCCACTCGACGCTGCGCGTGAGCCCGTGGCCGGGTCGATGAGCGAGCCGGTGCTCGAGACGCCGGCCTGGCCCGATGCGCCATCGCCCGGTCCCGCGGTCGACGCCCGGGGCCATCGCCCCACACCCGAGGCGGTGGCGGCGCAGCCGTCGTCGTGGGCAGCAGCCGACACCGGCGTGCCGGCATCGACGAACCGTCTGGCGACGACCCGGGTGCCGACGCCTGCCGGTGCGGAACCGATCCGGCGGGCCGCCGAGCCGACAGCGGGCGGCCAGCGGATGCCGTCGCGGCAGAGCGCCGCGGCTCCGGGTGAGGCGCGCGTCGGGCGGTCGGCGAACGACGATCCGGGTCTGTCACCGGAGCTCGCGGACCTGAAAAGGGATCTGCTTGCCATAAAGGCACGCCTGGACGATCGTGCCGAGACGGTCACTGACCCGCCGCGTGTGGCGGTCGAACCGGCGCCGCGGCCGGTCAAGGCCAAGCCGAGCGAAGTGGCCGCGACGCCGCCAGCCGTGAGCCCGATCGGCGCCGCCGTGCGATCGACCGGCAGCGTGCCGGCGAGCATCGGCGGCGCGGGTGCAGGGGAGCACGAGGCCGCGAGCGTCGCGCCGGCCGAGCTCGGCAGGCGCTATCGGATCGCGGTGCATCGTTTCGCCGAGCAACCTGCACGGCGATTCGTCATCGTCAATGGGCGACGCTACGCCGAGGGGGATCGGCTGGACGAGCGCTGGCAGATCGCGCGCATCACGCGCGATGGCGTGCTGGTCGACGACGGCCGGGTGCGATTGAGCCTCAGCGTTCGGCCCTGAGCCTCCGAGCCCGGGCACGGCCCCCGGAGCCTGTTGACGTTCGCCGATGTGGCGATGACGAGCGGACGATGTCGCGCGCGGAGGGCTCAGACGCCGTCGGGACCTTCGCGCAGTGGTACCAGAACGGGAGATTGATGCATGAGTGAGCCATTCAAGGTGGGTTTGTTGCTGTCGGTGGAGCACGGCGCCGAGGATGACATCGCGGCACGTTTTCACAATGTCCTGCAGATGGCCCGCTGCGCGCGTGAGGTCGGCTTCGATTTCCTGGAGGCTCCACAGCACCTGCTGGCCGCGCCCAACCAGTACCTGCATTGCGTGCCGTTGCTGTCGCGGGTCGCGGCCGAGGTGCCCGGAATGCGTCTGGGCACCAACATCATCGAGCTCACCCTTCATCACCCGGTCGAGATTGCCGAGACCCTGGCGACCCTCGACGTCATCAGCGGTGGCAATCTGTGCGTTGGCTTCGGTCGTGGCTATCGGGAAGAGGAGTTCGCGAGCTTCGGGGTCGCGCCCGGCACGCGATTGTCACGGTTTCTCGAATCGTTGGAGCTGGTCAAGAGACTGTGGACCGAGGACACGGTCGATCATGACGGTCAGCACTTCAGGCTGAACGGGGTGGGCATCGGCATCCGCCCGCTGCAGAAGCCGCGTCCGCCGATCGTGCTCGCCGCCAGCGCCGATGCGATGGTCGAGCGCACCGCGCGGGTGGCCGACGGTCTGACCCTGGCCGGGCACTCCACGCTGGAGGTGTTGAGTCGACAAATCGATCTCTACCGGGAGGCCCTGGCCCAGGCCGGCAAGCCGTATCCGGCGCCCATCCAGAGAGTCACCTTGGAGACCTACGTCGGGCCGGACATGCAGACCGCCCAGCGTGAGGCCTATCCGTATATCGCGCGCAAGTATCAGTCGTACGCGAGCTGGGGGCAGGACGACGTGTTACCACCAGGGCAGACCTTCAGCGCGCCTATAGAGGCGCTCGCCGAGGACCGTTTCATCGTCGGCGATCCCGACCATGTGAGCGAACGCCTGCTGGCCTACAAGCGAGCGCTGTCGCTGAACGAGCTGTGCGTGCGCATGCACTGGATCGGTATGCCGTATGCGCAATACGAGCGCGCGGTGCGATTGTTCGCAAGCTCGGTGCTGCCGCGGCTGAAGGCGGCTTGATGGGGGCTCGATGAGGCATTCCGAACGCGCCAGACCGGCCCGGGCTGCCCTGGGCCGGTGCTCGCGCTTCCCGCGCCTCAGGCGAGCCGCGTGACCAGGGTCTGTAGCTCACCCAGCCGCTGGTCCACGCGCTCCGGACGCTGACTGCCCAGGTGCAGGACCAGACGATCGACGCCAAGCTCGGCGTAGCCTTGCAGTGTCTGCTCGTCGGACTTCAACGGCGGGGTGATGACGATCTCGAAGCCGGTGCGGTCACGTCCCTGCCTGGTGAGCTCGACGTCCAGGTCAGCGAGCAGCGCCCCGGTCTTTTGAAGGTCCAGGTTGAAGCCGTACCAGCCACTGCCGTGACGCGCCGCGCGCCGCAGGCCTGCGCGACTGTGACCACCGACGATGATCGGCAGGCCATCGGGTTGGACCGGTTTGGGATCCATGCGGCATGCGGCGAGCGTGTAGTGCTCACCTTCGAAGGCAGCCAGCTCGTCGCGCCACAGCCGCTGCATGACCTGCAGGAACTCGTCGCAACGCCGGCCGCGATCCTCGAAGGTGTAGCCACAGGCGAGCACCTCCTCCTTACACCAGCCCACGCCGATGCCGAAATCGATGCGGCCACCGCTCAGCCAGTCCAGGGTCGCGAATTCCTTGGCGGTGTAGACCGGATTGCGCTGTGGCACCAGGGTGACGCCGGTGCCGAGTCGGATCCGGTGGGTGGCGGCGGCGATGAAGCCGAAGGTGGCCACGGTATCGAGCAGGCCACCACCGGGTGGCACCGGCACCTTGCCATCCTTGCTGCTCGGATAGGGGAACTCCATCTCGTCGAACAGCACCACGTGCTCACCCATCCACAGCGACTCCAGCCCGGCTTGCTCGGCGCTTCGGGCGAAGTCCGCGATCATGGCGGGCGTCGCATTGGGTGACATGAAGGTTGCGAATACACCGAGCTTCATTGGCGAGTCCTCATTGCAGCATCCTCTGGGTGGCATCCCCCGGGCTGAACCCTGTGGGCGGAATCCTCTGCTGGGATTGTCATCGATGGGCCGGGCGGAAGCCTCATCATAGGTCGGCCCGACGGGCGCGGCGAGCGATGCGCCATCTCAGTGGATGAGGGCGGTGGATGGGGGCACGCCAAAGGAATGGGCGATCGAAGCGGCAAGCCGGGATAGAATTCAACCCGATTCGGTGCGCACAGTAGGGAGGGACGATACTCGTGACCGTGAAAGCTTCGGTTCTGGACCTGTCGGTCATCAGGCAAGGCGGTGACGCGGCCGATGCGCTGCAGCGCTCACTGTCGCTGGCGCGCCACGTCGAGGCGCTGGGCATGCAGCGCTTCTGGGTGGCTGAGCATCACAACATGCCGGGTATCGCCAGCTCGGCGACGGCGGTGGTGATAGGTCATATCGCCGGCGGCACCAGCCGTATCCGGGTCGGTGCAGGTGGTGTCATGCTGCCCAATCACGCGCCGCTTGTGATCGCCGAGCAGTTCGGCACCCTGGAATCACTGTACCCGGGGCGCATAGACCTGGGCCTGGGGCGTGCGCCGGGCACCGATCCAGTCACCGCGCGGGCGCTTCGTCGCACCCTGCAGACCGACGTGGACGATTTTCCACGTGACGTCGTCGAGCTCATCGACTACTTCAGGCCGGTGGCGGAAGGTCAACGTGTGCGTGCCGTCCCAGGGGCCGGGCTACACGTGCCGGTGTGGATCCTCGGCTCCAGCCTGTTCGGCGCACAGCTCGCCGCCATGCTGGGGCTTCCCTATGCCTTCGCCTCGCACTTCGCGCCCGCCGCGCTGATGCAGGCGCTCTCGGTCTATAGGGCACGCTTCACACCGTCCGAGTTCCTCGATGCGCCCTACGTGATGGCGGGCTTCAACGTGTTCGCGGCCGACAGCCACGAGGAGGCGCAATTGCTGCGCAGCTCCGCTCGTCAGTCCACCTTGAATCTGCGTCGTGGTCGTCCGGGGCCCTTGCCGCCGCCGGATCCCGACTTCGAAAGCCGTCTGGACCCGATGGAACGGAT
>JAGRHX010000563.1 GCA_020444775.1 Gammaproteobacteria bacterium | reverse complement strand
GACCAGGCCAGCAGCTCCTGCGGGCTGAAGCCCTCGGGGTTCTCGTCCTCGATCGACTCGGCAAAGCCACCACGCAGGTGCGCGCTGAGCAGCTCGGCCGCGGCGACGTAGTCCGGGTCGTTGGAATAGATGGCTTCCTCGTGCCACATCGCGCGGAAGAATGCGGGCTTGTCGAGCGCGAATTCGATATAGGCCAGCCCCACCGCGCGAAACGGATCCCCACCTTCTCGGCGACTGCGGATGCTGGCGCTGTCCATCGCCTCCGACAGCTGGCGCAGCGCCCGGGTCGCGAACGCGGTCAACAGCGCGCGCTTGTCGGCGTAGTGCCTGAACGCCGACGAGGGCGCGACGCCGACCAGCCGGGCACAGCCGCGTAGGGTCACCGCCTCGAGACCGAAACGGGTGGCCAGCTCATCCACCGCGTTCAGCAGCGATTCCGCCAGATTGCCGTGATGATAGCCGCGCCTGTCCTCGGTCTTTCGTGGCATGAGCGTGTGGGTCCGGTTGGTTCATGCGAACAGTGTACACATTTTGTCGATGCAGCTCTTGAAGAGTGCCTCGTGCGCGAGTAGTGTATGCGAACATTGTTCACATGGGGCCGTTCTCGGCCAACGTCCGTCCGTCATGGACTCATCGGCACAGGAGAGGGATTCATGTCATCCACCAGCCATTCAACGACTCATCGCTCGCACCATGGATCGCACGGCCACGGCTGTGGCGCGTGGTGCGGCCGCGCGAACTGGTCCGCCATCAATATCGGTGTCATGGTCGCGGGCTTCGTGCTGTTCTGGCCCGTCGGCCTGTTCATCCTGTTCTGGATCGTCTCCGGGCGTGACGTGCAGACGTTGCCCGGCGCGATTCGGCGGCTGTGGTCTTCAGTCAGCGCCAACTGGACGGGGCGTGCCGGCGCGGATCCCCAGGGGCCGACCGACAATGTCGTGTTCAACGAGTTCCAGCAGGCCCAGTACGAGCGCATTCGCGAGATCAAGGACGAGATCAAGAGTCGCGCGCGTCGCTTCGAGGAGTTTCGTTCGAACGCCAGGCGGCGTGCGGACGAGGATGAATTCCACCGCTTCATGTCCGATGCGCCGAATCGTGACGAGGGCTGAGCTGGCGCGGTGGAAGCGATGAGTCTTCAGGCGGTCCGCCTGGTCACCGTCAACAGCGCTCATCGACCGACCGATCACAGGCGCATGCTCGTGCGATGCATTCCGCGTCCCCCGAGCCCATAATGCCCTGCGTTGTCAGAGACCCCACGGCCCGATGTACGCGAGGAGACGTCACATGCTCGGAAAGCGAATACTGGTGTTCGTTGCCATGCTCCGCCTGGCGGGGATGGTCGCGGCCGCGGGTCTGGGTGACCTGCTCAAAGCAACCGAAGATGCCCTGGACTCCGGTTCGAAGTCCGGGTCGAGGTCCGGATCGGGCAGCGCCACGACCGGTGCCGGTTTGAGCGAGGGGGAGATTGGCGGTGGGCTGCGCCAGGCGCTGAGCATTGGCGCGGAGCGCGCCGTGGCGGTGCTGGGGCGTTCCGGGGGGTATCTTGACGATCCGCAGGTTCGAATACCGTTGCCGGGTGTGCTCGAGCGCACGGGCAAGGTGCTGCGCAAGGTAGGCTATGGATCGACGGTCGATGAGTTCGAGACGACCGTTAACCGTGCCGCCGAGCAGGCCGTGCCGAAGACGCTGCCCATCGTCAAGCAGACCGTGCAGAACATGACGCTGGCGGACGCGCGTGGGATCCTCAACGGTGGTGACGATGCCGCGACTCGATACCTGCGTGACAAGGCAGGTGATCAGCTGCACGCGGCGGTGCGACCCATCGTCAGCGCCGCCACTGAAAAGACCGGGGCGACCGCGGCCTACAAACGCCTCACCGATCAGGCGGCGCAGAGCACCGGCGGATTGGTGTCGGGTAGGTCCTGGGATCTGGACGACTACGTGACCGGCAAGACGCTGGACGGGTTGTTCTTGAAGCTGGCGGCGGAGGAAGGAAAGATCCGCGCCAATCCGGTTGCGCGCAGCACGGATCTGCTCAAGAAGGTGTTCTCCGGTCGCTGAGTGCGATTGGCGGCCCCCAGCGATGGGCATCCGTGCATCGACGCACGGTCGACGTCCGGTCATGTGCCGCGGGCTCAGGTCGATCCGAGCAGCTACTGCAGCTTCCACGAAGAGGAACCAGCCATGCGAGACCGTCAACCCCAGCACCTCGAGCAGGCAATGACGCGCGGCGCTCGCGTTGCGCGCCCGGATTCTCACCCGGGACAGGTGGGCCGCTTCGGCAATATCACCCGCATGGTGATCCATCCTGACGCAAGCGATCCGACGGCCCCCAACACCGGCACGATTACCTATCCCCCGGGGACGGGGTTTCCCGCGCACGGACATGGATTCGCCCAGGTGTGGTACATCCTCGAGGGTGAATGCAGATACGGCGAGCAGACCTTGCGCGCGGGTGACCTCGTCTATCACGGCGACCCACACGAAGAGAAGGACATGCACACCGAGCATGGCTGCACGATGCTGTTCGTGCAGTACCCGGGGCCGACCACCGGCGAGCGTCCCATTTTCGACGGCCGGTTCGATGCGCGCGCCGCAACCCAGGATGCGGACATGGACCTGGATAGATAGTTGACCGGACCAGGGGTTTCATCAGTGGCCGCCTGATGTCCGGCGTGTCCGCTGATCAGGCGCTTCGAATGGTCTCCACCGCGCGCTCGAGCACCTTGATCCGCTGCTCCGGATCGGCGCTGGAAACACGCAGATTGATGCAGCTGATCCCAGCCTCGCGATACTTCTGGATGCGTTCACGGATCATCTCGGCGGTACCGATGAGGCCATACCGAGTGACCAGCGCGTCGGGCACGCGCGCGGCGGCCGCGTCGCGCTTGCCTGCCAGCCAGAGGTCCTGAACCGCGCGTGCATCGTCCTCGAAGCCGGCGCGCCGGAACGCATCGTTGTAGAAGTTGGTGTCGGCCGAGCCCATTGCGCCGAGCTGGAAGGCAACGGCTGGCTTTTGCGCCTCGATCAGCGCGGCTACATCCTCACCGATGGCCACGCTCGCGGTCACCTGAGTCTCGAGCGTCTCGAGGGTACGCCCGGCCCCGTGTGCGCCTCGCCGCAGATGCGTCATGAGGGCACCGGGATGGTCGGGTGAAAACGAGGTGCCCAACCAACCGTCCGCCACCGCACCGGTGTACTCGAGCGATCGGGGCGCCAGGGTGGCAAGGAATATCGGCAGGTCCGGGATGGCCGGGTGGTCCAGTCTCAGCGCTTTGCCCGGACCGCCGGGTCGGGGCAGGGTATACAGTTCACCCTGATAACGGATCCTCTCGCCACGCAGCGCCATCCGCACGATGTCGACGACTTCCTTCAGACGGCTCAAGGCCGGCTGAAACGGTACGCCATGCAGTCCCTCCACGACCTGTGGGCCGCTTACCCCCAACCCCAGAACGAATCTGCCCGCGGAGAGTCGTGACAGCGTCAGGGCCGTCATCGCCGTCATCACTGGCGCTCGTGCGGTGATCTGCATGATCGCGGTGCCGAGCTTGATACGTCGGGTCAGCGCGGCCATGTACGCGACCGGCGACACGGCGTCGCGACCCCAGGCCTCCGATGACCAGGCGTAGTCCACACCCAACGATTCCGCCGCCAGCACGTAGCGGGGATCGATGGTTCCACGTCCACCGCTCAGGTTGCCCATGCTGATTGCAAGCTTCACGGTGTGTCGTGCTTTCCGGCTGCCGATGCGAAGGACGATGCGACGAGAACGCGTCGCGGGTGGTCCGCAAGGGCTGCTGCTGGCATCGACTCAGCGGCGGCTGACATCGGTCCGGAATTCCCGCATCCCGATCAGCGCGAGGCCGGAAAGCAGCAGCACGAGCGCCCCGGGCAATGGCACGGGTGCCGCAAAGCCATACTGAAGATGGTCGATCTCGAAGTCGTCGCTGGTCGCGATCGCCAGCGCGATTCTGGAGATGCCCGCGTCGTGCTGGATGCCGAAAAAGCGATCCTCCGCGGTCATGCCAAACGTGCTGCCGTCTCCCAGAGCGCTGCCCGATACGGCCAGGATGAGATCATCCGCGGCGTCGAAAGCTGAGAACGTCATGTCGGCGATACCGAGGGTGCCGCCCGCATCTACGAAGCCAACGTCGGTCCACACCAGGCCGGCGTGCGTCGGCAGGCTGCCGAGCGCGTTGGCATCGAAGCTGAATTGCAGTATCCGGGTTTGTTGAGCGGTGAAGAACGAGTGACCTCCGGTTCCACTGCCATCCACGCTGCCATCATCTGCATCGACCGAGTCAGTCTGGTTGCTTGGCCCGATCACGATGCCCGGACCGCTACTGCTGACACCACTTGAATCGAGCAGACCGTCTTCGAAGGTCTCGAGCTCGAAGTAGGAAAATGTGGTGTCCGAGAAGGGGCTGTCACCAAAGCTGGAATATGCTGTCGGCCCAAAACCTCGAGTGGCCGCGGACGTGTTCACGGGCCCCACCAACAATACCGAGACCATGCACAGCATCACTCGAACAGCCTGACTGTCGATGAAACTCATGGGCTTGGACCTCGCTTGGTGTAGATGCAAAGGCCGGTGAACGGCCCGTTGACGCCAACATATAACATGCCGCTCGAACGAGCGTCACGTACCTGCTGTCAGGCACGCATCATCGTTGGCGTGGCCCCTAGGGTCTGTGA
Organism: Gammaproteobacteria bacterium; assembly: GCA_020444775.1. The sequence goes on along the minus strand of JAGRHX010000563.1, from coordinate 6,373 downwards.
CCCGAACGATTCCCAAAGCGGTCATGCAGGTGCTCGTGCTATCCCGCTACCAGCGACGAACGCAGGTTACCAAGATAAGGCAGATCGCCCTCGAGCGTGGTTCGATGCATGTGTCTGTCGATGTGTGCGTCGTCGAAGGGCACGGCACAGTGCTGGGTGCAGCGATTGTCCCACAGTATCGCGTCGCCAGCTTTCCAGCGATGTCGGTAGACGAATCGTGGCTGCACCGAGAACGTCTTCAGCCAGGTCACCAGCTCCCGTCCCTCATCGCCGGACAGGCCTTCGATGTCGGTAGCCCACCGCCCCACATACAATGACTTCCGGCCGGTGAGCGGGTGCTCGCGAACCAACGGATGGTAGACATCGGGACGAGCCCGCTTCTCCGCCTCGGTCAGCGGAGCCAGGTTCGGGTAGTTGATCAGATGCAGATCGACGCGACTGAAGCGGGCTCGACGCCCCTCGATCCGTTGGCGTATCCGCGCGGGTAACGCCTCGTAGGCGCCATACATGTTGGCGAACAAGGTATCGCCGGCACCGGGCGCCACCGCGAGCGCGTAGAGCAGGGAGCCCGCGTTCGGCAACAGCTTGTCCTCGCCATCGCTGTGCCAGCCCCAGCCAGCCCGTTTCAGGCCGACAGGTTGGCCGTCGCGCATCCGATTGGACACCACGAAGATCTCGGGGTGTCCGGCAAGATTCAGCGAATGTGGCGTCATGATGTGCATCGGCCCGAAGCGACGGGTGAATGCGATCTGCTGCTCGGGCGTGAAACGCATGTCACGCAACAGCACGATGCAGTGTGCGAGCCAGGCATCACGGATTGCATCAAAGTCGGCCTGGTCGACCTCTCCATCGGCCGCCACACCGAGAAGCTCCGCGCCGATCGCGGGGCAGAGCGGACGTGTCTCGATAGGCATCGCAAATCACCCCGTCAGGTGGTTCTGTCAGGCGACGGGCCGCCGCTTGCGGTCCCTGCATTCTTGTCGTCTGCACAGGTCCGGCGCAATATGCAACGGGCATCCAGCCTGGCAGGTGACTGCACACAGGCCCGGATGACCGATTGCCTCGATGAGCGGACCGCGATGGGACACCTCTATAGACGCCCGAGTGGATCTCGCAGACGCACCAAGACGCGGTCAATCTCGTTCAGGTCCTGCTCGTCAGGCACCCACCAACGGAGGTAGAACGATGAAGGATGGATTGCGTTTCGTCGATTGCGACATGCATGTCATGGAGCCGGCCGATCTGTTCCGGCGCTATCTGGACAAGCGATACCACGACCGTGTGGTGCTGCCCGTGGATGCGAGCGGTCAGCCCAAGCGCGGCGTCATCATCATCGACGGCCAGCCGGCCAACCTCGATACCCAGCTCGAGCAGCACCGTAAGCGGGCCCGCCCGCATACCCTGGCCAAGGTGACCCAGCCGTTGTCCGGTTCCAGACTGGCCGAGTCGGGCCGGCTCGATTTCGCGATGGAGCGCAACTACGACGCCGAGGCCCAGCTCATGGGCATGGCGCTCGAGGGCATCGACATCGCGGTGCTGTTCCCGACGGTGGGTCTCAACCTCATCGCCCGCGACGGACTGGATCCGCAGCTATCGCTGGCGCTCTGCCGTGCCTACAACGATTGGATCCACGAGTTCTGTCAGCACAGCCCGGACCAGCTCAAGTTCGCGGCCATGCTACCGCTGCACGATGTCAATCTGGCCTGTCAGGAGCTGGTGCGCTGTGTGACCGAGCTCGGTGCGGTCGGATCCTTCGTGCGCCCGAATCAGCTCAACGGCTACTTCTGGCACTCGAACTACTGGACACCTCTTTACGAGCTGCACGAGGCGCTCGACGTGACCATGGGCTTTCACGAGGGCACCGGCGCACGCTACTCGCACATGAACGTGCTGTACGGCGAGAACCGCTTCTACCGGCACGTGGCAAGCCACTGGATCGAGATGCAACAGACCCTGATCGCAATGGTCATCGGTGGTGTATTCGAGTTCCATCCCAAGCTGCGTGTGGGCTATCTGGAAGCGCAGAACTCCTGGGTCCCTGGCCTGCTCACTCGCATCGAATGGGACTACCCGCAGTATCGCGACTCCCACGCACCCTATCTCTCCCTGACGCCGCGTGAATACTTTCAGCGCAATTGCTGGGCCGCGGTCGAGGGTAGCGAGCCGGAGACCGAGGCGATCGCCTCGTTGATAGGCGCGGACCGCATGTGTATCTCCACTGACTATCCGCACTTCGACTCGAATTTCCCCAACGTCTCGAACAATCTGCTCAAGAGCGTGTCGCGCGACACCGCGGCGAAGATCTTCATGGGTGGGGCGCATCTGTACGGATTCGGTGACAAGCACTTCGAGCTGGCTGCCGCGGCCGCCGAGCGTCGCCAACCGGCCGAGTCGACGACAAGCAAGTAGCCCCCGCTGCTCGCTGCCCTGGGGAGGAGCCGACCGGGTCGACGCCTCCCCAGGTGATGCTCGAAGGCGTGCCTGCGCGGACTTGCCGGGACCCGCAGCCCGATCCGAGCTCGAGTCGGGTCGAGAGCGGACGATTTGCTTGCGGTCGACGCTGGTGGCACGCTGCATCGGCTGGCGACTGGATCGCGCCACGCGGTCCGGCCGGCGGGAGGGTAACCACCAATGAGCTATGACCTGCTGATCAAGAACGGGCTGATTGTCGACGGTTCCGGTGCACCGGCGTTTCGCGGCGACATCGGAGTGACGAACGGCAGGATTGTCGAGCTGGGCCGGCTGAGCGGGCCCGCCACTCGCAGCATCGATGCCGACGGTCTGGCGGTCGCGCCCGGCTTCATCGACAACCATTCACACTATGATGGCCAGGTGACCTGGGATCCCCTGTGCAGCTTCTCACCACAGCATGGCGCCACCACCGTCATCTTTGGGAACTGCTCGCTGGCGTTGGCACCGGTACGGCCGGGCGCCAAGGCAGCGGAGCGCACCGCGGAGTTCCTCTCCTACGTTGAAGCGATCCCGATGGAGGTCCTGTCTACCATAGACGTCGATTGGGAGTCGATACCTCAGTATATGGACCGACTCGAGAACCATCTCGGTGTCAACGTGGGTACCCTGATCGGTCATACGCCGGTTCGCTACTACGTGATGGGTGACGATTGCCAGAAGCGTGCCGCGACCGATGACGAGATCGAGGCGATGCAGGACGTGGTCCGTGAGGGGCTCACGGCAGGTGCGCTGGGGCTGTCGCTCTCCAAGCAGAAGGGTCACTACGACCCTCAAGGTGTGCCGATACCCGCACTGTGGGCCGAGGAGCCGGAGATCTTCGCGCTCGCCGATGTACTGCGTGAGATGGCGACGGGTACCATCCAGGTCGGTGGTGGTGTCGACCAGGAACTGAGCAACGGTATGATGGCCCGGCTTGCCGAGGCGACCGGCCGCACCGTGGTCTACAACAACCTGTCCCAGACCGTGCGCTGGCCCGACAAATGGAAGCAGCACATGGCGCGGGTTGACGAGACCGCCGCACGTGGGATCCGCGCCTATCCCATGTGCAGCCCGAATCGGGTCACCCAGGACTTCACGATGAAGAACTGCCAGGTGTTCCGTGGTCTGCCCACCTGGCATCCGATCCTCATCTCGTCGGACGAGGAGAAGCTGCGCGCGTATGCCGATCCGGCGGTGCGCGACAAGCTGCACGCCGAGGCGGTGGAGCGCTCGGTGCCGCACAACGCGATGGGTTTCTCCAAGACCTGGTGGGACTACATGTGGGTGAACGAGCCCGCGCTGGAGAAGAATCGGCATCTTCAGTTCAAGAGCATCGGCGAGATCGCCAGGATGCAGGGCAAACGCGTGATTGATGCCTTCCTCGACCTGGTGGTCGAGGAGCAACTCGAGACCCGATTCCTGCAGGCCGAGAACAACATCGACGATGAGGCCATGGCACAGATCCTCACCTATCCCAACGCCTTGATCGGTCTGGGGGATGGGGGGGCGCACGTGCAGTTCCACGGTGGCTATGGATATACCACCAGGTTGCTCGGCGAATGGGTGCGCGAGCGCAAGGTGCTGACGCTGGAGCAGGCCGTGCGCAAGCTGACCTTCGATTCCGCCTCGGCTTTTGGCATCTACGATCGCGGCCTGCTGCGACCAGGGCTGGCTGCCGATATCGTGTTGTTCGATCCAAAGACCGTGCGGGCCGGCAAGGAGACCGTGGTCCGGGATTTCCCGGCTGGTGGCTGGCGTATACGCGAGGAGGCCGAAGGCGTGCACATGACCATCGTCAATGGTCAGGTGCTGCTGGAGAATGGTGAGCACACGGGTGCGCTGCCGGGGGGGGTGCTACGCAACTCGTGGTATCACGCGCACCGCAACTGAAGTCAATTCGCCGAGCACGGCAGGGTCCGATGCTGCGGCATCGGCCTCTGCCGGGTGGCATCGTGGCGAGGGCACACCTCTGGCCCGAAGCGCTGAGGCACTGACGAAACCGGCGCAGCTTTGGCCTGCGGACGCGCCGCCTGGTGCGACCGCGCATCCGTGAGCTGCAACACGGTGACGCCATGATGCGAACGGCGAGCGAGGGGCGGATGCATGAAGCAACGCACCTCGCTTACCATCGCCCTTACGACAGTACGACAGGCCACGGCGCGACAGGGGAAGCTCGATGCCACACATCCAACGAGGCAAGGCCACCATCCGCTACGAGGAGGCTGGCACCGGCTTTCCGCTCCTCATCATCTATGGTGGCGGGCTGAACTCCAGGGTGGTCTATCCCACCGGCCCGTTCGACGCGGTGGCGGAATTCCAGTCCGAGTATCGCTGTATCTGCATGGATCTGCGCAACGCCAATGGCGGCGAGTCGGTCGGACCGTTGGACTTCGATGACCCCTGGAACGCGCATACCGACGACCAGCTCGCGGTGCTCGACCACCTTGGCGTCGACCGTTTCATGGTGATGGGCTTTTGCATCGGCAATCCGCTCATCTGGAACCTGATGCAACGCGCGCCCGGCCGCATCGTCGCGTCGGTTCACGCGCAGCCGAGCGGGGTGGATCCCCGCTATCCGGATTTCTTCATAAAGAACAATCTGTCCATCTGGGCGCCCGGGCTGATTGCAAGCCGGCCGGAGATCTCGATGGAGTCGATCAACCGCTATCTGCACAAGATGTACGATGGCGTCGAGTTCGTGCTCACCGCCAGCCGCGAGTACGTGAGTCGTTGCCGTACGCCGCTGCTCGTGCTGCCAGACGATGTGCCAGCCCATCCATACGATGTTGCGATTGAGATGGCACGTCTTGCACCCGAGGGACAGCTGAGCCTGTTCCCGTGGAAGGACACACGGCAGAACGTCGCGATGGCGGTGCGCCACATCCGCAGCTTCCTGAGGGCGAGCCGGCCCGCCGTGTAGCGAGCGGTCACCCGTCGTGCCGCCGCAAGTCCAATCTCGATGAGATCGTCGTGCTCGTCTGTTTCGTGCGGCAAGAAGGCTTGTTCCCGGCAGTCTGACGCGGGCGTCTCGAGGGTCAGCCGTCACCAGGTATCGATGTTGCTGCGCTTCTTCCCGGTGCGTGGCGCGGGCGGTGGCGCGGCTCGCAGCGCGTTCATTATCCAGTAGCGAGTCTCGGCCGGGTCAATCACATCGTCGAGCTCGAAGTAGCTGGCGATGCTGATCGCCTTGCCCTGCTCATACATCTCGGCAACGCGTTTCTCGTACTCCTCGCGGCGCAGCTTCGGGTCTTCGATGGCCGCGAGCTGATCGCGAAAGCCGAGCTTCACCGCGCCTTCCAGGCCCATGCCGCCGAATTCACCGGTCGGCCATGACAGAGAAGCGAGCGGCGCATGAAAGCTGCCGCCCGCCATGCCTTGCGCGCCCAGCCCATAGCCCTTGCGCAACACGACCATCACCAGTGGCACCGTGATGTTGGCGCCGACCACGAACATGCGGCAGCAGTGGCGCACCAGCGCGGTTCGTTCGTGCTCCGGACCCACCATGTTCCCCGGCGTATCGCACAGCGAGATTACGGGCAGGTCGAAGGCGTCGCACAGCTGCAGGAACCGTGATGCCTTGTCCGACGCGTCGCTGTCGATGGCGCCGCCCAGGTGCGCGGGGTTGTTGGCGATGAGGCCCATCGGGCGGCCTTCGATACGAATCAGCGCGGTGACGATGCCATGGCCATAGCCACGGCGAAGCTCGAGCACCGAGCCGCTGTCCGCGAGCGTGTGTATGACCTCACGCACCTCGTACACGCGCAGGCGGTTCTCGGGGACGATATGGCGCAGCAATCGCTGATCGGCGCACTCCCACTGATCGAGCGTGCCCTGGAAGTAGGATAGATACTTGCGCGCGGTCTCGACGGCCTCGGCCTCATCGGCGACCGCGATGTCGACCACGCCGTTGGGGACCTGCACG
>JAGRHX010000562.1 GCA_020444775.1 Gammaproteobacteria bacterium | reverse complement strand
CCGCCATGTTGGCGAACGGGTTGGCCGTGGTCACTTCGACACCGGTCTTCTCGGCGATGATCGCGTCGGCGCCGTTGATCGAGGCGCAGCCGCCGGCCAGGACGATCCGGTCGACCTGACTGACCTGACTGGAGGCGTAGTAGAACTGCAGGGAGCGATTGACCTGCTGGGCCATCGATTCCTTGAACGGCTCGAGCAGCTCCGGCTCATAGTTGTCCGGCAGACCGCCCTGGCGCTTGCGCTGACCGGCCTCCTCGAAGGTCAGCCCATAGCGGCGCTGAATCTCTTCGGTGAGCTGTCGGCCACCAAAGACCTGCTCGCGCGCGTAGACGATGCGCAGGTCGGTGAGCACGCTCAGCGTGGTCATGGTTGCGCCGATGTCGACCAGCGCGATGGTTTCGCCCAGTCCGCCGCCGGGAAGATTGCGGGCCAGGGTGCCGAAGGCGTTCTCCAGCGCGAAGGCCTCGACGTCGACGATCTTGCAGGTCAGTCCGCCGAGCTCGGCAGCCGCCACCCGAACGTCCACGTTCTCGGCCCGGGACGCTGCAATCAGCACGTCGACCCGGTCCGGGTCCGATTCGGACGGTCCGATGATCTCGAAGTCCAGATTGACCTCGTCCAACGAGTATGGGATGTACTGGTCGGCTTCGAGCTCTATCTGGCTCGCCATCTCGTCGTCGCTCAGATTGGCCGGCATCGTGATCACCTTGGTGATCACCGCGGTGCCGGCCACCGCTAGAGCGGCGATCTTGTTCTTGGTGCCAGAGCGTTTGACGGCGCGCCGGATGGTCTCGCCGACCGCGTCGACGTCTGTAATGTTCTTCTCGACCACCGCGTTCGGCGGCAGCGGCTCGACCGCGTAGCTCTCGACCCTGAGCCGGTCCCCGCTGCCACTGAGCTCGAGCAGCTTCACGGCGGTGGAGCTGACGTCGATGCCGACAACGTGCTGAGAGGATGAAGCGAATAGGCCCATGGCTATAAAACTACCATTGGAATCAATCAGTTATCGGCTCTATATGCGTTATCGCATTAAGACTCTCGGGTAACTATAGATCATGGGTGAGATTAAGTACAAATGTTCATGTAACTTCTCACTTGTGAATGTAGGCTACTGTCTTCACAGGGCAGATGCGATGTCCGCTGCGTGCCCATCAGAGCAGCGGCCCGGCCGGGCAGCGGAGCGGCGGCGTTCCGTTGTCGGGAACGAGTTTCACAACTGTCAAGGATACTTCCGAATTTCCCGACAATAGGGATGACCTGTCGGTTTCCGAGGCTCCGTGAGGGCGAACCGCCCGGAAACCGACACCGAAATCCGATATCGGCTCCCGACAACCTGTATTCGGCCACTGCGTCGTTGCCTGCAGCGATGGCAATGTTTGTCACGATTCGCGCCGCCGCTGGCGAGCGCTTCGACCTTCGTCCCGACCGTTCGCCGCACAAGCCCCGTGCGGCTGGTGAGATTGTCGGCCGACGACTAAGATCGCAGGCGGTCATCGACATCGAAGCCCCGTGGCGACACGCATCACCTGGCAGGGCGTGTTCACTCAGCATCGAGGCGGGCGTCAGGCGCCGCTCGGACCGTCTGGCCCGAGGCCGCCGGGACGTCGTTGCGACGACAAAGGACAGGTATTGTCTGGATCGGCCGATAGACGCGGGCTCTGCAGCCCGCTGGCGGGGGACATCGCCGAATTGAGGCCTGCTTCCGAACGCCCGTGCGAAATCCACGAAATCCCTGTGAAGGAAATCCCTGTGAAGCCCAGGCCTGCGAAACCCAGGAGCGTGGCTGGTACCACCCGTGACTATCTTGACCCGTCTGATTCGATTGTTCGTGGTTCTGGCGCTGCTCGGCTGCTTGCTCGGCGTGCTCGCCGTGGGTGGCGCCTATCTGTATTTCGCGCCCGGTCTGCCAGCGGTCGAGACGCTGCGCGACGCCCGCCTGCAGGTCCCGCTACAGGTGCTGGCGCGGGACGGGGCACTGGTTGCAGAGTTCGGTGAGAAACGGCGGCGGCCGGTCACCCTGTCCGACGTGCCACCGCGCCTGGTGCAGGCCTTCCTGGCGGCCGAGGACGACCGCTTCTTCGAGCATCCCGGGGTGGACTGGAAGGGCCTGGGTCGTGCCGTGTGGGAGATGCTCAGCACCGGCGAGAAACGTTCCGGTGGCAGCACCATCACCATGCAGGTGGCCCGCAACTTCTTTCTCAGCCGTGACAAGACCTACGAGCGCAAGGCGCGCGAGATCCTGCTGGCCCTGCGCATCGATTCGGCGTTCTCCAAGGAGGAGATCCTCGAGCTCTACCTGAACAAGGTGTTCCTCGGCCAACGGGCCTATGGTGTGGGCGCGGCCGCGGAGGTCTACTTCGGCAAGGACATGGCCGAGTTGGATCTCGCCCAGATGGCGATGATCGCCGGCCTGCCCAAGGCGCCTTCCGAGGACAACCCGGTCACCAATCCCGACCAGGCCGCCAAGCGCCGCGCGTATGTGCTGGGTCGGATGCTGGCGCTGGGCTACATCAGCCAGGACGAGTACGACCAGGCCCGGGCGCAGCCGGTGAAGACGCGGGTGTACAAGAAGCCGACCGATGTGGACGCGCCCTACGTCGCGGAGATGGTGCGCCTGTTCATGGAGGGTCGGTTCGGCGCGCAGGCCTATACCGAGGGCTACAAGGTCTACACCACGATCTCCCCGCGTCTGCAGGCGGCCGCCAACCGGGCGGTGCGCGGTGCCCTGATGACCTACGACCGACGGCATGGTTACCGTGGCCCCGAGTCGACCCTGACCTCGCTCGAGGATCCGCACAAGGTGGACACCGTGCTCCGGGGCATGCTGACCCTCGGCGAGCTGCCACCTGCTGTCGTGGTCGAGGTGGAGGACAAGCGGGTGCGAGTGCTGTCCCCCGACATCGGGCTGCAGACCATCGAGTGGGACGGTCTGCAATGGGCACGCCCCTACGTCGACGAAGCCCGGGTCGGACCGGCACCGCGAGCAGCGAGCGATATCCTCAAGGTCGGTGACGTGATCCGCCTGGAACGTTACCAGCCCCGAGCCGATGGCAAGGGCCGGCGTGATGCACGGTCTGCTACGACGTCGGATGCCGAATGGCACTGGCGGCTGGCACAGTTGCCGGCCGTGGAAGGCGCGATGGTCGCGCTGTGGCCCGACGATGGTGCCGTGGCTGCCCTGGTCGGTGGCTTCGACTTCTTTCGCAGCGCCTTCAATCGGGCGACCCAGGCCGAGCGTCAGCCGGGCTCGAGCTTCAAGCCATTCGTCTACTCGGCGGCCCTCGAGTTCGGCTACAACGCCTCCAGCATGATCAACGATTCGCCGGTCGTCTACGACGATCCGAGCCTGGAGGACGATTGGCGGCCGGAGAACTACAGCGGCAAGTTCTATGGTCCGACTCGATTGCGTGAAGCCCTGTACAAATCCCGGAATCTGGTCTCCATCAGGCTGTTGCGCTCCATCGGCATCGACTATGCGGTGCAATATGCGCTGCGCTTCGGCTTCGCCCCCGAGCGTCTGCCTCGCAATCTGTCCCTGGCCCTGGGTACCGCGACCGTCAAGCCGATCGAGCTGGCGAGCGCCTACGCCGTGTTGGCCAACGGTGGCTTCAGGGTCGAGCCTTATTTCATCGACAAGATCGAGGACGGCGATGGCAAGCTGGTCTACGAGTCCTCACCGGCTCGAGTCTGCGCCGAGTGTCCGGAGTCCCAGTTCGTCGCCAGAGACATCTCGCCCGCGGTCGACGACCGTTCCGATCCGGCCACCATTCGCACGCCGGCCACCAGTGGCGTGGGCAACGTCGCGCCGCGGGTGATGACGGCGGAGAACAACTGGATCACGGCGTCGCTTTTACGTGACGTCATACAGCGCGGTACCGGACGGGCCGCGGCGGATGCCCTCGGACGTAAGGACATCGCCGGAAAGACCGGTACCACCAACGACCAGCAGGATGCCTGGTTCTCCGGGTTCACACCCGGCATGGTCGCAACCGCCTGGGTGGGTTTCGACAAGCTCGCGCCGCTCGGTCCCAAGGAGACCGGCGGGCGTGCCGCGCTGCCGGCCTGGATTGACTTCATGCGTGTCGCGCTGGACGGTGTCGAGGAGGCGCTGCCGCCGCAGCCTCCCGGCGTCGTCGCGGCCCGCATCGATCCGCGCACCGGACGCGTTCTTGCCGCGGGTTCGGGCGGTGGTGTGGTCGAATACTTCCACGCCGACCGCCTGGCTGGCCAGACCGACGAAACACGCACGGCCGCCGGCGATGGCAGCACCGACCGTATTCGCGAGCGGCTGTTCTGACAGGCCGGCTCGCCGACCAATGCTTGGGGAAGCGTTGCTCCATTCCATGCATGGCCATTCCAGCCATGGGATGGAGCAGCATCGCAGGGCGGAAATTCAACCTCTGCTTTGCTCCCGGAGTGTCACACAGGTAACGCTGGTCAATCGGCGATTTCCTGGAGCATCGTTCCGCACACCCTGACCACAGCGCCGCGCATGAGTCGACATTCAACCCCTCCGGCATCGTTGCGCGCTCAGCTCGCCCGCGAAGCGGCGCGTCTGATGGCCGAGAACGGCATAGCCGATTTTGCTCTCGCCAAACGCAAGGCCGCGGAACGCCTGCGCGTTGACGCGCGTGGTGGGATGCCGACGAACAGCGAGGTCGAGGAGGCGCTGATGGCCTATCAACGCTTGTTCAGGGCCGAGGAACAGGGTGATGAGCTGGTACGACTGCGACGCACCGCGCTCCAGGTCATGCGCGTGCTGCATGACTTCTCGCCACGGCTGATCGGTCCGGTCCTGACCGGCACCGCCGACGAGCATTCAGGGATCCAGATCCTGGTGCGCGTGGACCCACCCGAGAGTTTGAGCTGGTTCCTGACCGAACGCCGTCTGCCTCACAGGAACGCCGAGCGAAGATTGCGATTCGTGCGCGACCATATCGAGCGGATACCGGCGGTGGAGGTGATGGTCGATGGAATCGGCGTGGAGTTGCTGGTGCTGTCCGGTCGGCATCGCACCAGCACCCCGCTCAGCCCGGTCGATGGACGGCCCATGAAACGTGCGAGCGTCAAGGAGCTGGAAGTGATGCTCGAGCCGCACGGCTGATGCCGTGGGAGGTGTCAGCCGCTGCCGTCGACCCGCAATCGAACGTGGGCCCGTCAGCCTTTACCCGAGCGCCATCCGCAACCACGGCGCACGGCAGCATGCGGTGAGCGAGCCAGCCTGCAGCGAATCGGACCACCCGAGGCCGGTCGAGGTCGAACGACCGCGTCTTGCCGAGGTCGCGGTCCTGGCGCCGTTGCGCACGACCTTCGATTATCTGGTTCCGGCCCATGCGGCCGGACTGCGTCCCGGTCAGCGTGTGTGCGTGCCGTTCGGTCGGGTGCGACGCACCGGGGTGGTGCTGGCCCTGAAGTCGGACACCGATGTCGCCCATGAGCGACTCAAGCCGCTGTACAGCGTGCTCGACGAAGAGCCGGTGCTGGACGCATCGCTGCTCGAGCTGTTGAAGTTCATGAGTCGCTATTTCCACCACCCGCCGGGTGACGTGGCCGCGACCTTGTTGCCGGCGCCGTTGCGTCGACCCCGGCCACTGCCCCGACCGACTCGGACCGTGGTGGCAATGAGCGACGCGGGCCGTCGTGCGCTGCAGCGCCGCGAGCCGGCGTTGCTGCGGGCGCCACGTCGGCTCGAGTTGCTGCAAAGACTCGAGCAACAGTCCGAGCCGCTGGCCGTGGATGCCCTGGATGGTGGCGGCAAGCGTTGGGGGCGGGTGATTGCCCAGGCACGCGACCGCGGCCTGGTGTGCGTCGAGGCACAGGCCGTGTCCGCGCTCGAGCCGTCGGCTGATTCGCCGTCGATGGCACCGGGGCGTGGACCCGCTACCGAAATCGTCCACGAGCTCAACGCGGCGCAGCGCGCCGCGGTCGACGGCGTGCGCGCCAGCGACGGATTCAAGGTCCACCTGTTGCAGGGTGTCACCGGCAGCGGCAAGACCGA
>JAGRHX010000561.1:3267-4235 GCA_020444775.1 Gammaproteobacteria bacterium | reverse complement strand
CTGTTGACGCCGATCCGGATCTTCGAGCTGCTCGGTATCGGCCACGGCGACAAGCAGATCCTGGCGATCGTCGCCGGGGGGATCGCCGGGGTGATGGCGATCGTCGGTGCCACGATGCTGGTGCATCGCCGGCTGCTGGACCCACGCGTACGAGCGGTGTCGAGTAACTCCGATACGCTCATCATCATCCTGCTCTGGGTGCAGCTGGCCCTCGGGCTCGCGACCATACCGATCTCGATGCAACACCTGGACGGCGAGGAGATGGTCCGATTCATGAGCTGGGCACAGGGTATCTTCACCTTCCAGGCCGATGCCGCCGCCTACGTGCTCGGCGCCCATCCGGTGTTCAAGCTGCACCTGTTCCTGGGTCTGACCATCCTGCTGCTGTTTCCCTTCACCCGACTGGTGCACATGTTGAGCGCGCCGCTGCGCTATCTGTGGCGGCCGGGCTATCAGATCGTGCGTGGCCGACGCGCCGCGCGCCAGGCTCTGGCTCTGCGGGCTCGCGGCTGAGGGAGGAGAGGCGATGGCGACAATCATTCCAAGAGTAGATCTGAACCCGAGCCGTGGCGGCCGCCCGGGGGCGGAATGGGGGGGCGGACCGTTGCCGGTCGACACCCGACGCCCGCCCGCGCCTTCGCCCTTGCTCGGCACCGTCTCGGTGAACGCGGTGGTGATCTCAGAGGCTTCGATACTCAGCGAAGCGCAGCATCATCCCGCCGCGGATGCGCATTCGGCATTGATGGCCGCGGCCCGAGCGCTGGCGGTGCGTGAGCTGCTGCTGCAGCGCGCCGCCGAGCTCGGGCTGGAGGCGGAGCCGGCGGCGATCGATGCCCGGACCGGGGCTCACGAGCTGCCCGAGGACGCATTGATCCGCGGGCTCCTGGACCAGGAGATCAGCACACCGCGTGCGACCGAAGAGGAGTGCGCCCGCTACTATCGCAACAATCCGCAGCGCTTTCGCGATG
>JAGRHX010000561.1:0-3214 GCA_020444775.1 Gammaproteobacteria bacterium | reverse complement strand
GATGCTGGGCTCGTGCGGTCGCGCAGTACATCGCGCTGCTGGCCGGACAGGCGCGTATCCAGGGTGTGAGCCTGGAAGCAAGCGATTCGCCGTTGGTGCGGTGAAGGGGGAAGGTTCCGTAGTTGGGTTGGCGATCGGGCTGCCGGTCCGAGCGCCACAGGTAGCAGGCCCGATACTGAACGCTTCGAGCCGCTCTATTGCAGGGGGCCGTTCTCCACCGCGGCCGCCGCGTAGACTGCGCTGCCAGGGGTGAGCATGGTCGTGCAGCTGTGGACCGCGGGTGTCATCGACATGATGACCCCGGCCGCTGCTCGACGGGCTCCCATCCTCGACATCCAGCCAGGCAGCGAAAGCCGCGGACCCAATTCCGTCTCGCACCAGGCACGCGCTGCATTCCCATTCTTGGCGTCCCTTAGCTGTGATATGTTATATCGTTTAAAGCGGTTGCCCGGAGCCACCCGGAGCGATCGATCAACCCTGCCCATCTGCCTTGCTCGGTGTGCACATGCGGATTCGTTGCCTCCTTCTGTTGACCCTGGGCACCGTGCTCGTTGCGCAGGCGGACCCGCTGCAGCGTGGGACCGAGCTGACTCGCAATGGTGACGAGCAGGAGCGACAGGCGCAGCAGCGTATTGACGACCTCGACGCGGCGACGCGACAGATGTGGCTGGAGCATGAGGCGGCAGAGCGCGAGCTGCGGTCACTGCGTGGCTACCGGCAGCACCTGGAAACCCAACACACCGTGCAGGGTGCTCGCCTCGATGAGCTGCGAACCCAGCTCGACGAGCTCGAGCACACCCGAGAGGGCGTGGTGCCGCTGATGCTGGAGATGCTCGAGCGTCTGAAGACGCTGGTGGGGTTGCGTCCCTTCGATCAGGACGCGAGGCAGTCGCGACTGGCTGCCATCGAGCGCAGCCTGCGCGACCCGACGGTCGAGCTCGCCGAGCAGTACCGGCAGCTCATCGGCGGCTATCTGGCGGAGCTCGAGTACGCGACCAGCCTCGGCGTCGAGCGCAGCGAGCTGGAGCTGGACGGCGGACCGCGACAGGTGGATCTGGTCCGCATCGGTCTGCTGGCGCTTTACTATCTCAGCCTCGATGGGCAGCGAGTCGGGCTGTGGCGCGATGACGGGCAGGCATTCGTGCCGTTGTCCCCACGCAGCGCGGTGCTCATCGAGCGCGCCCGACGGCTGGCGCTCGAACAGACGGCACCGAGCCTGCTGATGCTGCCGCTGGTGGTCCCCGATGGCGTCACGCGATGAGCTCGATGCTGCGCCTGCTCGTGCTGTCCGCGGCGGTGCTGCTCGTGCCGCACGCGCGTGCCGATCTCGAAGGCCTGCTGCGTGAGGTTCAGACGCAGCTCGACGGTGAGGCGGTCGCGCGAACGCAACGCCTGTCGCGCTTCGAAACGGATCGGTCCGAGGGCGAGCGTCGACTTCGGGCCGTGAACGCGGAGTTGGAAGCCGAACGCGCCAGAGTGGCTGCATTACGTACCGATATCGCACGCACACAGACCGAGCTCGATGAGCTCGCCGCGACACTGGCGAGCCGCAGCGGTGAGGTTGGTGGCCTGTTCGCTGCCGCCCGACAGGCCGGCGCTGATCTGAGCATCCGTCTGCAGAATTCGCTCGTGTCATCCCAGTACGGCGATCGCCGAGCCTGGCTGGACGCGCTCGCGGCCGGCAGTGGTCCTGTCAATCTGGGTGCACTGAAGCGGCTGTGGCTGCATCTGCAGGCGGAGATCCTGCAGGCCAGCCGGGTATCGCGCTTGCGTGCCGATGTCGTGCAAGCGGATGGAACGGTAACGAACGAGCAGGTCTTGAGACTCGGCAGCTTCAACGCGGTGGCCCGGGACAGGCTCCTGAGCCTGGCGCCGGACGGCACCTTGCTGCAGGTGTTGCCGTTCGAGCGGCCGGCTGGGATCGCCGCGCTGCCCTTTCTGCTGCCCGACCTGCCGGAGGGTGTCGACTACCTCCGGCTGGATCCGAGCCGCGGTCAACTGGCCGTCATCCATGCCAACACACCGGGTTTGCTGGAGCGACTCGCTCAGGGCGGCATCGTTGCCGCTCTCATTCTCCTGGTCGGCAGTGTAGGCCTGTTACTCGGCGGCTATCGTTACCTGTGGCTGCGAACGGTGTCGTGGCGAATATCGCGTCAGCGACGCGGGTTGACTCGACCACGTGCCGACAACCCGCTCGGACGAGTGCTGGCAGCGATCCTGGAGGCGGCACCTGACGACGCGGAGTCGGCGCTGGAGCGCGCGGTCATCGGCGAAGCACGCACGCTTCGACGCGGTGAATCGTTGCTCAAGCTGCTCGCCGCGATCGCGCCACTGCTCGGATTGCTCGGCACGGTGACCGGCATGATCCTCACCTTCCAGACCATCAGCGCGCTCGGCAGCACGGACCCGCGGCTGATGGCCGGCGGCATCTCCCAGGCCCTGATCACCACCGCCCTGGGGTTGCTGGTGGCCATCCCCCTGCTGTTGCTGCACAACGTGCTCAGCTCACGCAGCCGTCATCTGACCGAAATCCTGGAGCACCAGGCGCTCGGTCTGCTGATCATGGACAGCCGTGTCGAGCGCTGACGTGTTCAGGTTCCTGGATGCGCTGCTGGGCCTGCTCCATGCGGGTGGACCGGTCATGCTTCTCATCATGCTCAACTGCGGTGCCATCTGCACACTGTACCTTGAGCGCAGCCTCAGTCTGGTGCTGGCGCGACGCGAGCGCGAGCGCCGCATGGTAAACGCGCGATCGCTGGCGAGCGAGCTGGCGCCGGCGCAGATTGACAGAGTGCTGGTGCTGACACGCTCACAGATCGGCCTGGAGCTTACTCAGCGGCTCGCCACCTTGCGTGGTCTGGTGGCCCTGTCGCCGCTGCTCGGCCTGCTCGGCACGGTGTACGGCATGATCGAGATCTTCGAGCTGATCGCCGTCACGGGTACGGGCGACGCCCGCGCTCTCGCATCCGGAATCGCCCGCGCAACCGTGCCCACGGCGACGGGCATGGTCATCGCGGTCATCGGCTTGTTCATGCACGTGCAATCGAGCGCGGCGTGCCAGCGCGAGCGCGAACGCTTCGAGCAGGGCATGGCGGAGGTCGGTGCATGAGCCGCCAGCGCCGCTCCGTCAGCCAGCGCTATGACGATGAGGACGCAGCGCTCGATCTCACGCCGATGCTCGACGTGGTCTTCATCATGCTCATCTTCTTCATCG
>JAGRHX010000560.1 GCA_020444775.1 Gammaproteobacteria bacterium | reverse complement strand
GCTGCCTGGTGACAATCGAGCGTGCCCCAATCGACACTGCAGCTGACGTCGATGCTCGTCGGGCCCTCGGCCGCTGGCGTTCCGCAGATCTCGTAGACCTTCTGTGCGTCACACGGCGTCGCAGCCGTGCGCGCCCCCGGGATCCACATCTCGGGTCGGGTCAATGCGGGCGATGCGGCCACCGAATGTTTCACGCTGGCGGCGTTCGATGACGCGCTCGCAGTGGACTTGGAGGCAACAGAGCCGGCGCCGAGCGTCGGTCTGAGCGCGAACTGGGCCGTGGCCGACAAGGGCAGGAGCGCAAAGAGCAGTCCCGCCTTGATTGCTCCCGAGGTATCCATTCCTCACTCCTTTGGCAGGATACGACCGAAATTCTTACTGGCGATAGCGAGGCGTGCGGTGACCTGGCTCACATGATGGCGTGCTCTTCATCCGGCCAGATTGTGACGCTGGCGCACTGAACCTGGCGTTGACTGCGCTCCGGTCGTGCGAGACAGTCCGATGAAAGTGTCAATGCGCTCTCTTCATCTTCCCAATCATCCCCCTGCACAATACAGGCGTGGGCGCCAACGTCTCCTTTCAGCTCCGTCGACCGCAGCACCGGTACTCATGGAAATCCCCGTCGGGGGAGGGCCAGTGCGAACCTCGTGAGCAGCTTCGGCATGCCGGAAGGCTTCGTCATCTTCCGCATGGACATCGCGGGCAAACTGCTGCCCACGGCACAATGACTCAACTCTCGCCTGCAGCGGAATCGACGCGAAACCAGGACTCAACGAGTCGCCAGCGAGTTGGCCACCACGGTGGCCGCGCTCCGGCGAACGCCAGATAGGGGATCGTCGGACAGGGGGGATCGTCGGACAGGGGGGGGACCGTCGGGCAGGACCACGAGCTGCGGCCACAGGTCGAGGCATGCTCGCCCTCGGGCAGGTCAGCACCCACATCAGCATCAAGGGCGAGGGCTCCCGCTTGCGCGAGCCTCAACCCGCTGGATCACTCAGCTCCACAGCGCGTCCAGCTCGATCTCGACCGCGCCGAACGGGGGTGCGGTGATGCGAGCGTCATCGCGATGACTCTCCAGCAGCAGCCAGCGGCCCGACTCCAGCGCGTACACCTCGAGCATGCGCAGGTCAGGGTCGATCAGCCACAAGTGATCGATATCGTCGCGCGCATACAGCGCCATCTTTACCACCCGGTCATCTCGCGCGGTGGTCGGGGACAGGATCTCGCAGACCCAATCCGGCGCGGTCTCGATCCCGGCGGTCTCAGGCAGGGTGTGCAGATGCTCGCGTCGCCAGCCAGCGATATCGGGCACCATCACATCAGCGCCCATGTGCAGCTCAGGCTCGCCCGAGATGCACCAACCACCTGGGCCGCCACGGCCTTTCTGGAACGGCCCGATGAGCTCGTGGCGCAACGAGGAGGCAGCGAATGCCTGCCTGGGTGGCGGCCTTGGATGGGTCACCAGCCGACCGTTCAGGATTTCGGCGACCAATCTGGACGGGACACCGAGCAGGTCTTCGTGGGATGCGGTTCTTGCAGAGGGCTCAGGCATGAAAGCCACCTCCCGAAGGCGCCTCCGGCTGCGAGCCGCGCCGGGGCTGGAAGTGGTGCCGGTGAGTGGATTTGAACCACCGACCTACTGATTACGAATCAGTTGCTCTACCAACTGAGCTACAACGGCACAGAGCCTGTCAGCGCGGCGTTCCGGGTTGTGCCGGGGCCGTGCGGGACGCGGATTCTA
>JAGRHX010000559.1 GCA_020444775.1 Gammaproteobacteria bacterium | reverse complement strand
GATGCAGACAGCGATTCGAACAGGGACCTCAGTACAGGGACTTCAATAGCGCATGGTGATGGCGCGGGACATGGAGGTGAGCGGATGCTTTACACGAGCGAGCAGCTCATGCGGAGCGACCTCGAGATTCGAGTAACGGCGCTTCATGACGGGTTCGGCGACCGTGCCACGCGCCTCGGGGTGAGGCAGTCAGTCGGTATCGGGCCGTTCGCTGCCGATGCCGCCACGGTGGCTGACACGGATCATCCCGGGCCGCGGTGGCGTCGACCCAGGGCCACGTGCGGGTCCCATCAACCAGCACTGAGGAGGAAGTCGATGCGAGAGCCGCTGTCTCGCGGTCCGTTGGCCAGGCGCCGGGCGCGTTGCCGGGGAGGGGCAGCGGGGTTGGCGCTGTTGGCCTGCTTGATGGCCACGCTGTCACCGCTTGTCGGAACGCGCGCCGCGGTTGCCGCGGAGACGGCTTCCACGCCGGACGAATCAGCCGCCGCCGAGGCCGTCGTGCGCACGGCGACTGAAAGCGTGATGCGCGAGCTGCGCAACATAAAGCAGTCTGATTCCGGCGGTCGCGAGCGCGTGTTGCGCATGGTGGACGAGTTGATCCTGCCGCATTTCGACTTCGATCGTATGTCTCGCTGGGTGCTGGGGCGATACTGGAAACGGGCGGCCGCCGACGAGCAGCAGGCATTCATTCGTGAGTTTCGAGGATTGTTGGTGCGCACCTACGCATCGGCGTTGGTTGACTATGCCGATGAGATGGTCGAGTTCCTACCATCTCGTGTACGTCCGAACAGCGAGGTCAGCGTGCGCACGGTGGTCTCGCGGTCGAACGGGCCGGGGATCCCGATTACATACGAGATGCATGAGCGCAACGGTCATTGGAAGGTCTATGACGTCAGCGTTGAGGGTGTGAGCCTCGTCATCAACTATCGCAACTCGTTCACCGCCGAGGTCAAACGTAACGGTCTGCGACATCTGGTCGAGCAACTTCGTGTGCACAACCAGAAGCAGGGTTCGGCCAACCAATCGGGATAGCTCGTGACGGCATGTCGTGCCGAACCGACGGCCGGGGACAGGCTCCGCGGAGGAATGTGGTTTGGAAATCCGTGTCGAGAACGGGACGGTTCACGTGACCGGCGATATGATGTTCTCAACCGTGGGACGCATGTCGGACGGACTGGATTCGGCGCTCAGTCCCGGGACGCCGCTCGAGGTGGATCTGGCGCAGGTCGGACAGTGTGACAGCGCCGCGCTCGCGCTGTTGCTCGAGTGGGGCCGTCGAGCCAACCAGCGGGGAACGCACATCGTCGTCTGCCATTTGCCCGAACAGCTCCGCGAGCTGGCGGATGCCCACGACCTGCCGCCGCTGGAGACAGTGTTCGCGACCTGTGTCGCCGACGATGAGCCCGCTGGTGATGTTCCCGCGCAGGAGACACAGGCCGAGCGAGGCGGCGTCGCCTGAGCCCGCATCAGGCTGCGGGGGGCCGCTGGGCGCATTCATGTTCGTGGGCCCATTCGTGGGCGACGATGGACATCCCGCATGATGTCCGCGGATCCGAACGAATCGCGTTGCCGGTCTCACGGTGCGCGTGGTCGCACACAGTTCGCAAGCAAGAGACTCTTCGAGGCCTACTCCAGACCGATGAATCCGGAAGAAATCAAGCGCCTGATCGAGGCGGGAATAGAGGCGTGCAACGCCGATGTGAGTGGTGATGGGCGGCATTTCGAGGCCGTTGTCGTGAGTGATGCGTTCAACGGCAAGCGGACCCTGGCGCGGCATCGAATGGTCTATGCCACACTCGGCGACCGCTTCGACACCAATGAGCTCCATGCGCTGGCCATCAAGGCCTATACACAGTCCGAATGGCAGGCTCGAGGCTGAGAGTCGACGAGGCAGCTCGCTGTGATCCGGGCCGCGGTGGCCCGATCGTGCCCCGCCGACGGGCACTGGCGCCATCCATCTTGTGATTCGTTTGAGGATCTTCTCGGTTGGACAAGCTCATCATTACCGGCGGCGTACCGCTGCATGGCGAGGTTCGTATATCGGGGGCGAAGAACGCAGCGTTGCCCATCCTGGCAGCGACCCTGCTCGCCGATGAGCCGGTGACCGTTGGCAACATCCCGCATCTGCACGACATCACCACCACCATGGAGCTGCTCGGGCAGATGGGGGTCGACCTCGTGCTCGACGAGCGTATGCGCATCGAGGCTGACAGCCGCAACGTGCACAGCTTCTTTGCGCCCTACGATCTGGTCAAGACGATGCGCGCGTCGATTCTGGTGCTCGGGCCCTTGCTCAGTCGTTACGGTCAGGCAGTGGTCTCGCTGCCTGGCGGCTGCGCAATCGGCTCTCGACCTGTCAATCTGCACATCGATGGTTTGCGCAAGATGGGCGCCGACATCCGTGTCGAGGGCGGATACGTTCATGCCCGGGCCAAACGGCTCAAGGGGGCTCGGCTGGTGATGGATCTGGTCACCGTCACGGGCACCGAGAACCTGATGATGGCGGCGGTGCTGGCGGACGGCACCACCATCATCGAGAACGCGGCCCGCGAACCGGAGGTGGTCGACCTGGCACGCTGCCTGATCCAGATGGGGGCGCGCATCGAGGGGCACGGCACCGACCGTATCGTCATCGATGGGGTCGATCGCCTGCACGGAACCTACTACGACGTGCTGCCGGACCGCATAGAAACCGGCACCTACCTGACTGCCGCCGCCATTACCGGTGGTAACGTGCTGCTCAAGAATACCCGCCCGGAGATCCTCGAGGCGGTCATCACCAAGCTCGAGGAGTCAGGTGCACGTATCGACATCGGCGATGATTGGATCCGGCTGGACATGCAGGACAGACGGCCGTGCGCAGTCGATATAAAGACATCGCCGTACCCCGCCTTTCCCACCGACATGCAGGCGCAGTTCACCG
>JAGRHX010000558.1 GCA_020444775.1 Gammaproteobacteria bacterium | reverse complement strand
ACTCGATGAGCCCGGCCGCGCGGCCGCGGCCGGGGCTGTCCACGGACCGCGCTCAGCCCTGGCGAGGCTTGTACAGACGCGCATGCTCCAGCGTGTACACGGCCAGAGGGCCGAGGCGCTGCATGTCCGGCAACAGCTGCCGCGGGGCCTTGAGATAGGCATGAACCCGAAGCCCCCCGCCCGGCGCGGCGGCATCGCACGGCTCCACGTCGATTTCGACTCGCTGATAACCATCCGCTCGATCGACCCGTTCCAACACATCCATCGCCGCCAGACCGTCGGCGTCGACCTCGAAGACCTCGCCGAGCACCTGATGGCCCTCGCCCGGCTGATCCAGCAGCCACGGCGAGCAACGCTCCCCGACCAGATACAGGGGTAGCGGCGCGCAGGTGCGAAACGTGCCGGGCAGTCGTCTGCCCTGATTGACGGCGTGGTTGGGAAAGCCATCCTTGAGCGTGCCGAAGACGAAGACCCGGTACATACGCCCTCCTCGCAGAGGCTCTGGGGTGATTACACAACCAATCAGCTCGTTTGCTGTCCGAGCCGTTCCAGACGCTCGATCCAGCGCCGTGCACGCCGCTGGTCCATCGCGCCCACCGCGCCGATGAGCGTGGTGCGGATCGGCGAGATACCGCAAAAGCGCAGTATGTTCCGCTGCAGGGATCGAAGGCTGTGGGCGAAGAAGAACCAACGATAGACGAACGCCGGCATGCCCATAGTCACCACCACCCGGGCGCTGCGCCCCGACAGCATGCTGGTCCAGGCCGACTGCCTCGCCTCGCTTGCCGGCACCGCGAACCCGGGCCGCAAGAGCTGCTCCAGAAAGCCCTTCAAGAGGGCCGGCATGCTACCCAGCCACAGCGGATAGACGATCAACAGATGCTGCGCCCAGGCCAGATCGCCCTGGGCGGCGGCGATCTCCGCAACCGGTGCCTCGTGCTCGAATGCCGCGGCGCTGCGCAACATCGGAAAGTCCAGCTCGGCAATGCGGATGACCCGCACCTCGGCACCGGCATCGTCGGCGCCACGGGCATAGGCATCGGCCAGCGCATGACACAAGCGTGCCGGATCCGGATCTGGATGACCGTCGACGATCAGGATTCGTTTCGCCATGATGTTCTCAGCCTCTGCTCGGCCAGTGCCAGGCGGGCTCGTCGAGCGCGGCCTGGCCGGCGACGAAAGTCTGTCCGAGCTGCTTGTCCAGGGTCATCGCCAGCGCTTGCGAATGCTCCGACAGGGCCGCAATCAAACGACTTGCGTGTGACACCACCCAGACTTGAGTTCGATTCGATACCTTGATGATGAGTCGCGCCAGCGCCGGCAACAGATCCGGGTGCAGGCTGGTCTCCGGCTCGTTGAGCACCATAAGCGGCGGTGGGCGTGGCGAGAGCAGGCCGGCCACCAGCAGCAGATACCGCAGCGTGCCGTCCGACAGCTCGGCCGCCGACAGCGGGCGCAGCAGGCCAGGCTGCGAGAGCTGCAGCGAGAAACGATGGTCCTGCTGCACCTCGATGCCCAGGGTCGCGCCCGGGAACGCATCGTCGATCGCATCCGCCAGGCCCTGCGCATCACCGATCTCGCGGATGGTCTGCAAGGCCGCCGCCAGATCGCGACCGGAATGGTCCATCACCGGGGTCCGCGTGCCCAGACGCGGCTGACGTGCCGGTGCCTCGTCATCGGTACGAAACTGGTCGTAGAAACGCCAGGCCCTGATCCGTTCCCGCAGCAGGTGGGTCTCGGGTGAGCCCTTGGGATCGGCCGTCTGCGTGAACAGACTCTCGAAGGCGCTCAGATGCTCGCTGTGCACCTGCCAGCCACGCCCTTCTCGGACCTTGACCACCGGACCATCCCGATCGACCAGCACGCTGGCCGGACGCAGCCACGGTCCGGCCCAGATGACCTCGCGCTTGATCTCCGGATCCAGACCGAAGGCGCTGGTCGAATCCGGCTTTGGCAGACCAAGTGAGATCGCGTAGCCGAAGTCCTCGTCGGCAAATCCCAGACGCAGGCGGATCGGTCCACGACGCGGGCCACCCTGGACCGGCACCTCGCCACGCCGCATCCGCGCCGACGGCGCTTCCGGCCCGGCCCAGAGCGTCGAGGCCAGGCCGCCCTCGCGGGCCAGCGCCGCGACCACGTCGCCGCGCGCGGTCTCCGCGAGCAGACGCAGGGCCCGATACAGATTGGATTTGCCGCTGCCGTTCGCACCGGTTATCAGGGTCAGCGCCGCCATCGGCAGCGCCACTCGTCGCAGCGAGCGATAGTTCTCGATGGCCAGGGTCATGATCATTGCATCGTGCCCCAACGATCATCGCGACCAATCATCTCTAGCCATCATTCCCGACGGTCATGGGTGCCCGGCACCCCGGTCGGCCTGCAGTCGGTGCCAGCATGCGCGGCTCAGCTCGAAGCGCAGCCGATCCAGCGATTGCTCAAAACCTCGTGGACGAAATCCCGAGCGCAGCAGCACACGCTGCGAGGCGAGATTTTCACGCATGGCAAAGGCCGTGACCGCGGGCAGATCCAGATCGAGGAACGCGTGCGCCAGCGCCTCGCCGACCAGCTCGGTGGCGAAGCCACGGCCGCCGCGGCTGCGGTCGATGAAATAGATGACCTCCGGGCCCCAGTCGGGCAGGTCCGGATCGATGCACAGGCCACCCCAGCCCAGAATCCGACCGCTGGACCTGTCCAGTACCGACCATGGCGCGAGCCCTTGCTCGGCACGCTGGGCCTCGTGTCTCAGCAGCCATTCCCGGCACGCCTCGCGGCTGCTCGGGCTGTAGGTATAGCGCATGTGCCCGGTATCGCCCTGGATCGCATACAACGCATCGAGGTCGGCGTCCTGGAACGGCCGCAGCAACAGACGAGCGGTGCAACGCGTTGCCGCCCGAGCACGTGCTTCGTTCATGATGGACGGGCCGACCGAGCGCTCAGGCCGCGCCACCGGCCCGGGGTTTGAGCCGCACCGCCGTGCCATAGGCCAACAGCTCGGCGGCGCCCTGCATCACCGGTGAGGTGACGAATCGGATTGCGACCACGCCATCGGCGCCCAGACGCCGGGCCTCGTCGGTCATCCGGTCCAGCGACTGCTCACGCGACTCGGCGAGCATCTTGGTGTACTCGGTGATCTCACCGCCAACCAGGTTGCGCAGGCTGGCGAGCAGATCGTTGCCGATATGCCTTGAACGGATGGTGTTACCCCTGACCAGCCCGAGGGTCTGCACGATCTCGTACTCGGCGAACTCGTCCTGCGTGGTCAGGTGCATGCTTCGGTCCCCGTGTCGTGGTTCTAACGCTTGACGTTGCGTGCGTAGTAGTCATCTTCCTTGTTCGCCAGCCGCTCCCGGATCACCTTGAGCAGCAGCACGCCGATACCGAGCAGCGCCAGCAGACCGAGCAGACCGAACGGCAAGAACACGATCAGGCCGATCAGCATGGCCATGATGTAGGCGACGACCACCGCGCCCAGACACGCGTAGCCGATCTTCTCGTAGGTATCCAAGCTGTGTTCAGCCTCTTCAGGGTTGGGCACAGGCCAGTCGAAGCGCCACGCCGGGTACCGGGTTGCTGGCCGCACAGAGCTCGCAAGCCGCGGCCGCAACGCTGCCCACAAGGCGTCGTGCTGCGGTAGGATCACCAAATTTACCGTTGAATCAGGAGATTGTCGTGAGCGAGCCCACCGCAACCGGCCGACTGGACGATGAAATCGAACGCATGTTGTTGAAGCATCGCAGATTATTCTTCAACGACGAGGTCAATCAGGAGTCCGTGAACGAGGCGATTCGCAAGCTCTGGTACATGGAGCTCAGCGAGCCGGGTAAGCCCATCACCGTGGTCATCAACTCGCCGGGCGGCTCGGTGGATGCAGGATTCGCCCTGTGGGACCAGCTGAAGATGGTGAGCTCGCCGATCTCGACCCTGGTCACGGGCTTTGCCGCCTCCATGGGCTCGGTGCTCAGCCTGTGCGCGGATCGTGGTCGACGCTTCGCCACGCCGAACGCCCGCGTGATGATCCACCAGCCGGCCGTGCACGGCGCGGTGCGGGGTCCGGCCAGCGATCTGGAGATTCATGCCCGCGAGATCCTCAACACCCGTGAGCGGATCATCGACATCTACGTCGAGGCCACCGGCAAGGACCGCGACACCGTCGCCCAGGCCATCGAGCGGGATCGTTTCTTCAGCGCCAGCGAGGCCAAGGCCTACGGTCTGCTCGACGAGATCGTGACCAGCTTCGACCAGCTGCCCTGATCCGGGTCGGAGCAGCCGCATGCGCCGCAACATCCTGCTCATCACCACCGACCAGCAGCGCTTCGACGCGCTGGGTTGCAACGGCGGCCACGTCGCCCGCACCCCGCACATCGACGCGCTGGCGCGTCGCGGGCTCAACTACACCCAGGCCCGCAACCAGAGCACCGTGTGCATGCCGGCGCGTGCGACCATCCTCACCGGTCAGAGCATCCGTCGCCACGGGGTGACCTCGAACGGCATCCCGCTGCCGGCCGATGCGCCGAGCATCGCCTGGTTGCTCAAGGATGCCGGCTATCACACCGCGCTGGTCGGTAAAGGGCACCTGGAGCCCGCGGCCAGCAGCGAGTACTTCGAGAACTGGTCGGCCGAGCGCGGCAGCACCGGTCCCCATCGCGGCTTCGACCACATGGAGCTCTGCGGTCACACCGGTCGGCGCTCACGCAATCTGTATCACTATCCCAAGTGGCTGGCCGAGCAGCATCCGGAGTTCGTTGAGGGCTTTCACGAGTACGCCGTCAACGGCTCGCCCAGCAATCGCGGCGGCGGCGACAGCCTTGCCCCGCAGGTCGCCTACAACCCGATCCCACAAGAGCTCTATCACACCCACTGGACCATGCAGCGCACACGGTCCTGGCTCGATACCTTGTCGGCGGACAGCGACTGGTTCTGCTGGATGAGTTTCCCCGATCCACATCACCCCTGGGATCCACCGCAAAGCGCCGCGCGTCGCTTCGACTGGCGCGATGTGCCGCTCCCCGCGGGCTATCCGGGCTCGCCGGAGCGCTGCAGACAGATCCTGGCCGAGAAGCCACGTCATTGGCTGGAATGGTACGAGGGCCGCGCCCGCTTCGCCTTCGAGGTGCCGCCGCAGTTCGTGCCCGCAAGCCTCAGCGCCGACCAGATCCGTGAGGTCAATGCGATGGTGCATGCCAAGAACGAGCTTATCGACGACGCGGTCGGCGAGCTCATGCACTATATCGAGCAGCGTGGCTGGAGCGAGCGCACCGATGTGGTGTTCACCACCGATCACGGCGAGTTCCAGGGTGACTTCGGTGCGCTGTTCAAGGGCCCATACCATGTCGAGTCGCTGATGCACGTGCCGTTCATCTGGCAGCCGGCGGCGTGCGCGAACATCACGCCCGCCGAGCTCGACACCCCCGTCGGGCATATCGACATCGCCCCGACACTGTGCAGGATCGCTGGTCTGCCGGTGCCCGACTGGATGCAGGGCCGCCCGCTCACGGACAGCCTCGATCGGGCCCCGTCCGTGGATTCGCGCCCCATCATCACGGAATGGTACGACGAGTGGGACGGCAACCGGATCGAGCTGCAGACCATCAGCCTGGATGGCTACGTGCTCACCGCGTACGGTCAGACCAATTACTACGACGGCAGCGAAGGCGAACTGTATGACCTTCGCGGCGATCCGCTGCAGTGGCACAACCTGTGGGCGGATCCGGCACGACGTGGGCTGAGATCGGATCTGCTGGCCGCGCTGCGCGATAATCTTCCGCAAGGACGTGAGGTGCCGCTCGAGAAGGTGGCCAGGGTCTGAGCGGACCATTCTGGCCAGCCGGCACGATTTTCTCCAACAGGCATACCGCCCAGAGCTTGCGGAGACGCCGATGCTGCCACGTGATTTCACCCCCGAGCAGAACCTGTTCAGAGAGGCCTACCGGAAGTTCCTGCGCAGCGAGATCGTGCCGCACATGGAAGCCTGGCGTGAGCAGGGCATCGTCGATCGTGAGGCCTTCCGCCGCGCCGGCGAGCGTGGCTTCTTGATGGTCTGGCCCGATGAGCGCTTCGGCGGCAGCGGTGACAACGATTTCCGCTTCGAGCAGATCATCATGGAGGAGAGCGCCTACGCGCGGACCGCCGACTGGTACTGCACCCTACACAGCCGTCTGGTCGGGCCCTATCTGACCCGCTTCGGCAACGCCGAGCAGCAGGAGCGGTTCCTGCCCCGCTGCGTGAGCGGTGAGTGCATTCTCGCCATCGCCATGACCGAGCCACAGGCCGGCAGCGATCTGGCCGGCATCCGCAGTCACGCCCGTGAGTATTCGGACCATTGGCTGCTGAACGGCGCCAAGACCTACATTTCCAACGGCATCAACGCCGATCTGGTGATCGTCGCGGCACGCACCGGTCCGGCCGAGGAACGGCACGCGCTGAGCCTGTTCCTGGTCGAGCGCGGCATGCCCGGGTTCGAGCGCGGCCGGCGTCTGAAGAAGATGGGGCTCATGGCCCAGGACACCGCCGAGCTGTTCTTCAACGATGTCCGCGTGCCCAAGGCGAACCTGCTCGGCGAGGCCGGCCGCGGTTTCTACTACCTGATGGAGGCGCTGGCCGAGGAACGGCTGATCAGCGCGGTGATGAATCTCTCCGCGGCGCAGCTCTCCTATGATCTGACCGTGGCCTTCGTCAGAGAGCGTCAAGCCTTTGGCCGAACGCTCAGCGAGTTCCAGAACACCCAGTTCAAGCTGGCCGAGCTGCGCACCGAGCTGGACGTCGCGCAGGTCTACGTGGATCAGTGTGTTCGGGCCTTCAACGCCGATGCGCTGAGCGCGGTCGATGCGGCCAAGGCCAAGCTCATGACCAGTGAGCTGCAGGTCCACTCGGCCGACATCGGGGTGCAGCTGCACGGTGGCGCCGGCTACATGGACGAGTATCCGATCAGTCGTCAGTACACCGACGCGCGGATCTCACCGATCTATGCCGGCAGCTCGGAGATCATGAAGCTGATCATCAGCCGCGACTGTCTGGGTGACGGCTACGTGCCCTTCAATACCCGTAACTTCTGACTCGTCGCGTCGCAGGACCGCTGCCGACCCGCATCGCGAATCATGCAACAGGTCATCGAACATGCCTGAAACGCCCGCCCTCGGTGCCGTGATATTCGACCTCGACGGACTGCTGCTGGATACCGAGCAGATGGCCCGCCGGGCTTTTCGTCATGCCCTGGAAATCCTGGAACATCCGGTCGAGGACGACTTCTTCTTGAGTCTCATCGGTCGCACCGGCGCGGACAGCGAACGCATGCTGCAGGACCGTTTCGGTGCGCGATTCCGCATGGACGAGTACAAGCGGCATACCCGCGCCTGCTTCGATCGCGAATTGAACGAGAACGGCATACCGGTCAAGCCGGGTGCGCACGAGACCATCGACTGGCTGCAGCGCCAACGCATACCGTTCGCCATCGCCACCTCCTCGCTCACCGATAGAGCCCGCTACAAGCTCGAGGTGGCGGGACTGCATACGCATTTCCAGCTCATCATCGGCGGGGATCAGGTCGAACGCGGCAAGCCGGCGCCGGACATCGTGCTGCGCGCGGCCAACGCGGTCGGCGTCGAGCCGACACGCTGTGTGGTATTCGAGGATTCCTACAACGGACTACGCTCGGCGCACGCCGCGGGCGCGGCGGCGGTGATGGTGCCGGATCTGCTCGAGCCCGACGAGGCGATGAGTCAGCTGGTGCGCGCCGTGATCCGCTCGCTGGCCGACGCGCCGGCGCTACTCGAGGATTGGCTGCGCTGACCGCTGGGTCCCGCGCGGCGACCTCAGGATTTCGCCAGGGGTTCGCCCCGGGGCTATCGCCCCCAGCGCAACACCACCGGGTCCAATGGCCGGAGCAGCTCGAGCAACCCTTGCCGACTCGCTTCGGGCAGCGGTCTGAACGGGTGACGCACCGCGTCGCTCTGGATCACACCACCCGCCATCATGGCCGCCTTGGTCGCCCGCAGGTTGCACTGCCGGTTCTCGAAATTGATGAGCGGCAGGATCCGGTTGTATTGAGCCACGGCCTGCTCACGGCGCCCCGAGCGATAGGCTTCGAGCACGGGCTTTATCAGATCCGGAATCAGCGCGCTGGGCATCGTGCCCGTCGCGCCGGCGTCAAGGTCCGCCATCAAGGTGATCGACTCCTCACCATCGAAGGGTCCGAGCACATGCTCGCCAGCGGTCTCGATCAGCGCCCGCAGCTTGTCCGCCGTGCCAGGCATCTCGATCTTGAAATAGGCAAGCGACTCGAAGTCCGTGGCCATTCGAGCAAGCAGCGGTACCGACAGCGTGACACCGCTCAGCGGTGCATCCTGGACCATGATCGGTATGCCGATACCTTCGGCGAGCGCGGCGAAATGCTCGTACACACCGGCCTCGTCGGCACGCAGCGCGGTACCGTGATAAGGCGGCATGAGCATGATCATGCTCGCACCCGAGGCCTCGGCGGCCTGCGCCCGCTGCAACGCGATACGAGTGCTGTAGTGACTGCAGGTCACGATCATCGGCACGCGACCATTGGCCTAGCTCATGCAAAGATCCAGCAATTTCTCGCGCTCACAATCGGTCAGCGCGAACTGCTCGGAGTAGTTGGCCAGGATGCAGATCCCGTCCACCGCCTGGTCGACCATGCAATCGATGACCCTGCGCATGCCTTCCAGGTCCAGGTCACCGGACGGCGTGAAAGGTGTGGGCGCAATCGGGAATACGCCTGTGTACGCTGCGCTGCTCATATCGGTCTCGCTCCGTGGTCGGGCGGAAGGGCGACAGCGCCCCGCCAGGCAGGGCGGGATCGTTTCAACTTCGAAACCACAGGTCAATCATCGATACCTGCCTACAGCCGTGAGCCGCGAGGCAATCCGGGTTAAAGTCGCGGATCTGTCCTATTTCGACGTCTCCTCGGCCGGTATCCGTTCGGGCGATGCCCGTCGGCCGATGACGCCATTCCATCAGGAGTCAGATGCATGACAGCCAAACGCATGGTTCTGGAGATCGGCATGGGAACCGATATCCGCGGCCGTGATTGCACCAAGGCCGCGGTGCGCGCGCTCAAGGACGCTCTCTGGCACAACTCGTTGAGCGTCGCCCGAGCGCTGGGCATGGACACCGACTCGATGCGCGTCGAGGTGACCATCGGCGTGCCACGCCCGAACGAGGTCGACAAGCAGGCGGTGCTGGACGTGCTGCCCCACGGCACCGGCAGCGTCGAGGTCGTCGAGGGCGGACTGGAGATCCCCAACGACAGCGGCAGCGACGCGACCATCATCGCCCATGCGGGCGCGGTCGTCTGGCTGGACATACCGGAGGCAGCGGGCAATGGCGCTTAAGCGAGTGATCCTGGAGATGGGGGCCGGCAACGACCTGCACGGCGGCGACTACACCAAGGCGGCACTACGCGCGGTGCAGGACGCGCTGCATCACAGCTCACTGGGTTTCGCCCGGGCTCTAGGTAAAGATATCGAGTCGATGGTGGTCGAGGTGACCATCGGCACGCAGGCGCCGGACAAGGTCGATTGCGACCGGATTGCGAGCACGTTGCCACATGGCAAGGTCAGCGTACGCTCGGTCAAGGGCGGGCTGGACATCCCGGACCGCGAGCGCGGTGACGTGGCCGTGATCGCAAGCGCGGCCATCGCGGTCAGTCTGGATCTGCCCTGAATCTGCCCTGAATCCGCCCTGACTCTGCCCTGCTGCCTGCAGGACCGGTCACTCCGCGGGTCTGGGCGTGCTCGACAAGGCCGCGAAGGACCAGAGCACGGCACGCAAGGGATAGAAGGGGATGGCGCGCACGTGCTCGATGCGCTCGTTGAGCATGTGCTGGAACAGTCCGATGGTGGTCAACGGCAGCTGACCGGGGATCCAGCGACGCTGCGCGACCTGGGTCTGCACCAGCAGCAAGTGACCGGCCTCGAGCTGGTCCAGGCTGTGATAGCGTCGCGCCTCGAAGATCCGACGCGGCGGTCGTGGCATCGCCAACAGCTCGTCCCGGTCGCTGCTGGTGATGCTGGTCGCGCTGTCGATGATCGTGATCCGCTCGTGAACCACGCCCGATTCGCAGAATCGGGCCAGCAGCATCTCGTGGCCCTCGTCACGCTGCCAGAACACCCCCAGACGGTCCATGAACACACAGGCACCGGCGCGTTGGAACCCGTTGGCCCTGGCCCACTCGTCCTCGCGCCACAAGCGTGACTGGTAGAGTCCGTGCCAGGCACTCTCCGGAACCGGCTCGACCAGCAGCCCGTCCTCCTGACCGACGGTGTGATGGGTGCGGATCATCACGCCCAGGGCATGCCAGAGCATCAGCGCGCACGACAGACACAAGAACACGTACACAAGCAGTTCGATTCCGCTCACGCTCGTTCTCCGCTCCGTTCCTCGATCATCGGTCCTGCCACGGTGGATCGGCCACCGTCGGTACGGGCATCAGCGCCTCCGGCGCCAGCCCGACCTGTCGCCAGACATGGCTGTAGACGTGGCTCAAGGCGGTGGTGCGCAACAATGGATGCTCCAGCGGCTGGGCCAGATGCTGCCAGTAGTCCTCACAGACCCGATTGCCCAGGTCGCGCAGCAGGCTGGCCGCAAGTCGTCGCTGCCCTGTCGCCAGGAACGCAAACGCGAAGGCGTTGCGTGCAACCAGCGTCGCCGGGTCGATGGTGGTCGCCGCCGCGCCCGCTCGATCATCGTTCTCGGACGTATCGGCCGTAGACTTCTGTCCCTGAAACCTCTGCCAGGCGTGCTGAATGCAGTCCCTGACGCTGGGGTTGCCAAAGTATTCCTCAGTGCCAATGGCACGTGACGGGTAGTCGAGCCGGGTGTCGGTCCAGGCTTCGATGTGCGCGATCACCGGTAAGGCATGCAACGCGTGAGCGTCGGGCAGATCGGCGATGCAGCGTTCCACGAGCTCGAACATCGACCCATGTGAGCCACCCCAACGCTCACACTGCGCCTCGAGCATTGCGCAATGCGCGAAGAATCCGCGCGGCTCCAGCGTTCGCGCCCGCTCGAACAGGGTCTTCAGCTGATGGCGCTCGCCCAGTCCCTTGGCCGTCTCCAACAGCAGCACCAACGGCGCGCTGTCCTGCGGATTGAAGAGCACCGCACGCTCCAGGGCGTCCTGCGCGTTCAACAGATGCTGGATGTAGATGCTCGCGTGTCGAGCCGAGACCGTATCGGCGGTGCCCTTACCACGGGCACGCCAGCCCAGATGGATGCAGTTGGCACCATCGACCAGATGCGCGTAACCACAGCCGGGCATGCTCATCAGCCATTCGTCGATGAAGGTGGCACGGCCTTCGGTCGCTGCCAGACGCCGGACCAGGAACAGCCGCTCGTCGTGACTGCTCATGGCCAGGATGCGTCTCGCCTCGATGAAGTCGCCGCGCAGCACCGCCGACTTGACGAGCTTGAGACCTGGGTGGCCGAGATCCTCGTCCACCCAGATGGCCGGTCTGCGCGTCAGCAGCGTGCGCAGCCAGTAGCCGAGCTCGCACAGCGAGCGCGCGCCACGTGCCGTGTGCGCCTCGGAATCGTAGAGCAGGGTCGCGACCGGTGCTGGCAACCAGTGATGTCCGGTGAGCACGATGAGCAACACCAGACCGGCGTCCAGCAACACCGCGGCGGCACCGGCGTCGAGCGGATGAGCCTTCAAGACCAGGCTGCAGATTGCGTAGAACACGCCGCCGAGGACCACGAACAATCCACCCGGCATGCCGTTGGCCTGCGCGAAGCGCCACAGCATCATCAGGGTCAGAAAGAACAGGACCAGGGTCATCGACTACGGACCATTCCGATTGCGGCCTACCAGACTGACCGGGATAACGGCCCCAGAGCAGGCTTCTTCAGCCACCCGGCGGCGTACCCACGGTCGGCAGGCTGAAAACGTTGCAGCGTTCGCAGTTCTGCCCGCGCCAGGCGCGCGGCCGTGGCTGACCGTACCGACGGCTGAGCGCGCTATGCTCTACCAGCTTCGGTCGAAGCCGGAGAACGAGGTCGGAATGCGCCTGATGTCGGCAATCAGATCCGGCGGCAGCTGCGGCGCGCGGCCGTAGCCGTTGCCCTCGGAGATGACGTCACTGACGCCGCCGAAACGGCTTTTGATCTCGGCTTCGATACGGTCGTAGGTGCCGATCGCCGCGAACAGGGCGACCACCTCGTCGGAGACCTCGGCGGCCATCTTGTCCCAGGCTCCGACCTTGGACATCTCATAGAGCTTCATGCCCAGGTCCTCCAGTCCATGCTGGGCGAGCACCCCGTGGTAGCTGCGGGTGGAACCGTAGAAGGCCACTCGCTGACGCACCCACTCGACACGCTCGGCCACCGCCGCCTCGTCCGGGCCGGTCGCCAGAAAGCCACCACCCGAGATGCGGAACTGCTCGCGCGTGCGCCCGCCCCGCTCGAATCCGGTCTGCAGCTCCGGCATCACCACGTTCTCGACGTACGCACGGGTGCAGAACGGATGCAGATAGACCGCATCGCAATGGCTACCGGCCAGACGCAGCATGGCCGGGCCGACCGCGGCGATGGCAATCGGAATACGACCCAGACCGGACGACTTGGGCCGGAAATTCGGTGGCATCAGGTTCACCCGGTACTGCTCGCCGGCATAGTCCAGCGGCTCGCCCAGCTCCCAGCAGCGCCAGACCGCCTGGATCACCTCGATGACCTCGCGCATACGGGTCGCCGCCGGCGTCCACGGCACGCTGTAGCGACGCTCGTTATGGCCTTTCACCTGTGACCCCAGACCGAGCACGAAGCGGCCGTCGCTGGAGACGTGCAGGTCGTACGCGGCATAGGCGGTGGCAACCGGGCTGCGCACGAAGGACAGCGCGATCGACGGGGTGAGCTCGATACGCCGGGTGCTGGTGCAGGCAGCGGCAAGAACCAGATAGGGGTCGTGCTGGTTCTCCATCGACTGGGCAATATCGTAGCCGGTCGCCTCGGCGGCCGCGGCCACCTCGGCCGAGCGACGCAGATCGTGCTGCACGATGGATGTGGCTACCTGCATGCTCATACTCGTACCTCGCATTCTCGTTCGTGTGCTTGATCGTGTATTTGTTGTGTAAGGGGCAGCTCGCGACCGCCTTCCGGCGGGGCGGGCGGCCATCGGCGCTCATGGCGACGCGACGCGCGTTAGGATTCGGTCAGGCGCAAGCAGGCGACGGTAGTCGGTGAAGACGGAAGACGAGAACGAGCACACGGTCACGGTCGAGCTGGGTCAGGAACACCTGACCATCACGCACCGGTACGAGGCGCTCGGCGCGTTGAACGATCTGTTCATCGCCGTGTGGTTCCTGATCGGCAGCTTCATGTTCCTGAACAAGACCCTGGTCGACAGCGGCACCTGGCTGTTCATCATCGGCAGCGCGCAGTTGATGTGCAAGCCGACCATCAAGCTGATCGGGCTCATCCACGTACGTCGCGTCATCAGTCGCGGCCGTCGATGAAGGATCGGACAATCTGAAATGGGTGCCGACACTGGCCAGCGCCGGGGCAGGCGGCGACAATCGAGGCTCACTTGCCAATCAGTCCGAGCACGCTGCCTCGAGCAAAGCGTCGACGGATACCCTGCCGCGGAGAATCTTGCATGTCGCTGCATATTGAACCCATCGCCGGCGCACTGGGCGCCGAGGTCAGTGGTCTGGACCTGGCCGCGCCGCTCGACCCGGCGCGCTTGCAGGATCTGCGACAGGCGCTGCTCGATCACCAGGTGCTGATCGTACGCGACCAGGATCTGCAGCCCGCGGCGCTGCGCGATCTGGGTCGCCGATTCGGCGATCTGGTGATACACCCCAATCTCATTGCCGAGGGCGAGTTTCCCGAGGTCATCACGATTCGCAAGACGCCCAAGGACCGTGCGGTGGTCGGCGGTGAATGGCACACCGACACCACCTGTCTGGCCAATCCGCCGATGGGCGCCATACTGCATGCCCGTATCCTGCCCCCGGTCGGTGGCGACACCTTGTTCGCCAGCCAGTACCTCGCCTACGAGACCTTGTCCGATGGCATGAAGCGTATGCTCGAGGGATTGCGCGCGGTACACAACGACACCCGCGTCGCCGGTCCCGGCGCGCGGCTCAACGCGCGCCGCGCCTCCAAGGTCCGCGAGGACGACGCCTGGCGGCCGACCGAGAGCCTGCACCCGGTGATCCGCACCCATCCCGAGACAGGACGTCGATCGTTGTTCGTGAACATCGCCTACACGCGACGTTTCGAGAACATGACCGAGGCCGAGAGCGAGCCGCTGCTCGAGTACCTGTACGCGCACGCCACGCGCCCGGAGTTCACCTGCCGGATACGCTGGTCACCGGGTGCGGTCGTCTTCTGGGACAACCGTTGCCTGATGCACATCGCTCTCAACGACTACCCCGGCCACACGCGGGAGATGATTCGCGTCCAGATTGTCGGCGACCGGCCACACTGAGGCCGGCAACGGTGGCGCCCTACCGTGCTCAGCCGCGGGTCTGACCCTGCGAGGGTGGTCGCTTGACCAGTTTCCAGATGCTCGGCACCTCGCCGATCGGCACCTGGATGAGTGCCGGTCCGTCGAGCGCCAGACAGCGTGTCAGCGCGGACTCCAGCGCGGCGGGGGTCTCGGCGCGTTCACCGTGCATGCCAAAGGTCTGCGCCATCGCCGCGAAATCTGGATTGCTGAGATCCACGGCGATGTGCCGTCCGCCATAGCTGTTCTTCTGGATGGTCTTGACGTTGCCGAAGCTTGCGTTGTCGAAGACGATGACCACCACCGGGATGCGATGATGGACCGCGGTGGACAGCTCCTGCATGGTGAACATGAAGCCACCGTCACCGCACAGCGCGATCACCTTGCGATCCGGTTGGGCCACCTTGGCGCCGAGCGCCGCCGGCAGGGCGAAGCCGAGCGTCGCCTGGTAGCCGGGCGCCAGCAGACTGCGTGGAGCGTAGATGGGAAAGCCGCCGTAGCGCACGAAGCTGGCCATCTGCGTGACGTCGACCGCGACGATGCCATCGCGTGGCAGCGCGCTACGTATGGCGCGGGCCAGGTCGGCCTGCGGCTGCAGGGTCGCGAAGGTCCGCTCCGTCTCACGCTTGATCTCGGCCACGCGTTCGGCATGTTCACTCGAACCGAGCTGACCGTCGCCCAGGGCCTCGAGTATCGCCTCGATACCGATACAGGCATCGCTGGCGATCGCCACCTGTGGCGGTCGTGGCTTGACGATCTGCATCGGATCGGCATCGATACGAATCACCGGGAGCTCGCCCTCACGTCCCCAGGCCAGCGCCGGTGACATGAATCGGGTGCCGATGACCAGTGCCAGATCGATGTCCGGCCAGATCTGCTGGCCCGCGATCATGCCCAGCGCCAGCGGATGGTCGGCGGGCAAGGCACCACCGCCGTTGGGCGACATCACTACCGGTGCGTTGAGACGCTCGGCCAGACGCCGCAACGGTTCGACCGCGTCGAAGATACCACCACCGACGAAGATCGCAGGTCGTCGCGCCCGACCGACGAGGTCCACCGCGCGCTGCACGGCGTCGGCGTCGGGCAGCATCGGGCAACCCCAGCCACGCTCGCGGGGGGAACCGCCGATCGACGCATCGGCCACCAGCGCGGAGGCCGCCAGCACGTCGGGCGCCATCTCGAACACCGCCGGTGCCGGTCGCCCACCATGCATGGCCTTGAAGGTCGCCTGCATCAGCTCGGGCACCTGCGCGGGATGCTCGGCCCGAACCGCGTGATCGACCACGCCACGCGCCATGCCGAGCTGGTCCTCGAGCTCATGGGCCATGCCGTAGCCCAGACCAATCTGATACGACGGTATCTGACCGGTCAGCCCCAGCACCGGCAGGTTGGCGGTCCTCGCGGTGGAGACCGCGGCCATCGCGTTCAACAGCCCGGGCCCGGGCACCACCGCGAACACGCCGCTGCGACCGCTGGCCTGCGCATAGCCCATGGCCATGAAGGCCGCGCCCTGCTCGTGACGGGTGTGGATCACCCGCAGCTGGTTGCTCTGCTCGAAGAACGCGTCATAGAGCGGGTCGAGCTGGATACCGGGAATGCCGAACACGGTATCCACATCGTGCGCGACCAGACTGTCGACCAACGCCTGCGCGCCGGTCCGGCGCCTGTGCTCTCGCGTGCTCATGTTCAGCCCTACCTCTGCCTCGAAGAGTCCATCCGGATCAGCGGGTCCGACCCGGCGCGATCCTCACGCCCGTCCGTCCCCTCACCGACGCGCCGGTCGCGTCCGCCATCACCGATCACAGGGCCGGGACCTGGATCCGCTTCCAGTCATTGGCCAGTCTCAAGCGGGCGCCGGTCTTCGATTGCAGTTCCTCGAAGTCCAGACCATCGACCATCTCGCGCACGATCAGACCGTCGTCGGTAACGTCGATGACCGCGAGATCGGTATAGATGCGGCTCACGCAGGCCGGACCGGTCAACGGATAGGCGCACTGCTCGACGATCTTCGGCTCGCCGCTCTTGGTGGTGTGAGTGGTCAGCACGAACACCTCGCGGACGCCGGCCGCAAGATCCATCGCGCCACCAACCGCCGGAATGGCTCCGGGCTCGCCGGTCGACCAGTTGGCCAGATCGCCCTTCTCCGACACCTGGAAGGCACCGAGCACGCAGATGTC
>JAGRHX010000557.1 GCA_020444775.1 Gammaproteobacteria bacterium | reverse complement strand
CCCACCGAGCTGCGATGGAAGGGCTCGTAGAGCACCTGCAAGAGATCGGGACGCTCGCGTAGCAACGTATCGTGGATCTCCACCGCGCTCACGATCCGGCTGACACCGCCTTCAGCGGCCATGCTCAGCGTGAGCAGCGCCACCAGGTCGGCGCGATCGGTATGGAAGTTGAGCCTGGCCGGTGACTCCACCCGACTACCGCCATTGTCGCGAATGTGCCGGATGAGACCGCTGGTGCGGTTCTGCACGACATGCGTGCCGAGCAGCCCCGTAAAGCGCAGGAATCGCTCGTCCACCCCCGGCTCATCAATCGGAAAGCCGTGCAGCAACGCGACCCCGGGGCCGGCGGTGAGCGCTGTCGAGATCTCCCGAGCCAGAGCTCGCAGCGCAGGACCGGGCTCACCGTTCCCGTCGAAGGCATCATCACCGACCTGCCAGTGCCAATCCGATCGGGCATCGAGCTGATCGCCGCGCCAGGCGGCAGAACCACCGATGGGTTCGCTCGGTCGAACATACGCTTGCGAGTCTGACATCTGCATCCACCCGTGAACGTGAGCGTCGAAGAGCCACTGCGCCGGCCCGCTCGGCGGCGTCCAATCGAGTCATACGCCTCATACGCCGCCAGCCAGCACGAGCAATCGTCTGGCCCGGTCCCCCCGGCATCAAATGCTGCCGTCAATGGGGACCGCCCGAGGACAAAGCGTGAGTATGCATCAGTCCAGCACGGGCCGGCACGCTGCAGCCGAGCGGGCTGGCCTGGAACCCGCTCGCCCTGCCCTCCCTGGGAACGCAAGCGTGCCTGGCCGTTGCCCGCGCGCCAGTCGTAGGCGAACCGCCCCTCTGGGGATACCGCACCGCGAGAGTCAAGGTCGATAGGATTTTTGCGGCGATCAGCGGCTTGCGCAGGTCCCGCCCACGACGTCCGGCACACGCACGCCGAAGGTCTGCCCGAATCCGAGCTGCCCGGCAGGGGTGATGCGAAGACACCGACCGCGCTCGCGACGGCGCAACCAATCCAGCTCGAAGAAGCGCGTCAGCATCGCCCGACCGACCTGCCCGGCCACGTGTGGACGCCGCTCGCTCCAATCCAGACACGGTCGACAGAAGGGTGACCGGCTACGCGACGGCGTCAGGTCGACGCCGAGACCCTGCAGACAGTCACGTCCGCGTTCGGTGAGCCGACCACCCTCCAGGTCGAGCTCCAGCAGCGCTCGCTCGACCATGGCATCGGCGAGCGAGACCGCGAGCCTGCCGGCCAGATGGTCATAGCAGCTTCTGGCGGCACGCAGCTCGGCGTCGCGCGGACCGGTGCGCGGGGAGGTTACGCTCACCGGCGGATCGCTCAGCCGGGACAGCGCCTCGAGCGTTTGCGCCACGTCGCTGGAGGCGATCGCGTAGTAGCGATGCCGGCCCTGCGCCGCGACCCGCAACAACCCAGCGTCCACCAGCTTGGCCAGATGCCCGCTTGCGGTCTGTGGCGTGATGTTCGCGACCCGTGCCAGCTCGCCCGCCGACAACGCACGCCCGTCCATCAGCACGTTGAGCATGCTCGCCCGGGTGACGTCGCCGAGCAGGCTCGCGACCCGAGCCAGACTGCCGGTATGCATCGCCCCGCTCCTCGGTGTTTGCGCCGGTCGCCCGGCCTTGAGACATGCTACCCCAGCCCGGGCGCCGACCGCTTCGGCGCGCAGCGAAACGAGCACCGTCACGCGCCTCTACAGTTCAGCCCGTGATCTGGCAGCGACCGAGGAGCGACAGCGACATGACCCGATACATCGAGACAGTCTTCAGCCAGTTGACATACGGCTTGTGCTTACTATTCGCGGTGCACGTCCGACCGCCGCCTGCGCGGCCGGATCGCCAGGCGCAGCGGCGTATACAGGACGTCGGATACTGAGAACCATGACGAGCGTGACGGGATCCGACAAGCGGTGGGCCTGCCGGATCCAGTCGTCGCCTCAGCCGCATCGTGGCCAGAGGCACACCGGGCGACACGGTTGGGATCGATCGTTCACTCGGACAGCTTCAGGTCGACCTTTGCAGGCTGATCGGGCGACACCCAGACATCTCGAGCCATCGCATCCTGGTCACCTTCGCGCACATCCACCGTGTAACGCCCCTCGGGCAGACGCGCGTAGAACAGCGGCCCTCCGGCCTCCGCCTGCAGCACTGGCTTTCCGTCGTCGTTGTTGACGGTCACTCGCGCACGCCTCCATTGCTCACCCAGGGTGCCGTCCATGTGGATTTGGAGATCGTAGCCGTTCTCCCTGGCTGCCGTGGCCATCCGCGCTATGGAAGCCTCTGTCGTGCCACCGCTTTGAAATTCCAGCGGGTGACCGACGACCTTGGTGGGGTCGTCACGGGTCGCTGCCAAAACTGAGAGTGGGCTCGACACAGACAGGGCCGACACCAGAATCAAGGTAGCTGATCGGGTAATTCGCATGACGTTCTCCTTGCGAGAATCTGCCGAAGCGGCACGGGAAACCGTATCCGCTTCGGCGGCCGAGGCAAGGATATGGAGATTCCGATTCTGTAATATTCAGGTAATCTCGAAAATCTCCAGAAGCCTTGTGGCTTTCAACCTCAGCGGGCCCCAACAAGGATTCCGCATGGCAGCCAGATTCTCGTCGTAAGTTCTTGCCTGAACCAAGACATTCGGAGGAATGGAAGTCATATCCGCTATCAGGCTCTCCATCAATTCTCACTGCCCCTGGGTGAAGTCACCTCCAGGCAGGGTCAACAAGTAGCAGACTCGGCTACCCGGCGTTTGTCGCTGTCAGCCAAGGAATCAATCATCGCCCATCGGTGATCTCATCTCTTCCAAGAACAACCCATGGCTCTTCACAAATTCGGCGCAAAGTTCTACTCGCGATACGCAACCAACATACATGTAGTACTCGTAGCCGACGTGGATATACCCTTGACCATCCAAATCAAACTTACACCAGCAGTTTTCCCGCAGGACGTTACGGAGAACACACAGCGCCGTTGATGGGTCGCATTCCAACTGTGAAATTGGCTCATAGTTATCAGCGACCAATTCGAACTCCTTCAGGAATACCTGACTTATGTTCAACGCACCAATCACATACTGGGCCACATTCACATACCTGTCCTCGGTCTGAAGATAGGCATCCCATGTGAACTCCACACCATCATAGACCTTGCCCACGTCCGAAACGCTTGTCCACTCATCGCGCGTATAGAAGCCCTTTGCATCACGGTAACGCGGGTCGTATTTTGCTATACGGTACGTTTTCAATCCCCTATCCGCCTCGTCAAATCCTTTGAGTAAAGGCCTAAGCGGGTAGATTTCGATCGCAAATTCTTCGGAATCGTTGCCATCTTCCACGCTTGAGTTCGCAGAGGATCCCTAAAGCTCTCGGAGTCTCATACGCAAATTGGGAAGAATCATTTCGGTCTCTCAGTCTCTGATGGCTTACGCACAAAAGCGAGGCTTTCCCGATCAACAGCCCCAAACTTCGAATAATTTTCCCTGGCTTGATTCAGGCTGACCACGTTTGCACCACCACCTGAGTTCGGGTTGCGAAATTGCACGTCATCATCTTCCCAACCGCAAACCGGGCAGATATCAAATGTCCCAGGCGGCTCTTCGTCGAATGTCAGACATCTGCAGCATGGACATGCAAAACACACTGCCAAACTCCTATTGCCGATTCCAGTAAATGACACCTTCTTTTGGCCGGGACATCGTCCGTGGCGCACCGTCTTTGCTCAACACACCACCTGATTACGCACTATCCTCAGCACGACTTAAGGCGTATAAAAGATCAGTATCGTGGCTGATCCGAGGAGTGCCGTTGTGGCCCGAAACCAAGTCCAGTTCCAGAAGGGGTTGAGTGAGCCAGCCTTCCGCGAGCTCTACGGCAGCGAAGAGCAGTGCGTCCAGGCCCTGGCCAAGTGGCGCTGGCCCAAGGGCTTCGTCTGCCCGCGTTGCCAACATGATCGAGCCTATCTGATCACGGCCCGGGCCCTGTACCAGTGCGCGCAGTGCCGAACACAGACCTCGTTGACCGCGGATACCATCTTCCATTCGACCAAGCTTCCGCTGACGACCTGGTTCAGCGCGCTCTATCACCTGACTCAGGCCAAGAATGAGGTCTCGGCGATGGAGTTGGGCCGCCGGCTGGGCGTGAGCTACAACACCGCGTGGAAGCTCAAGCACAAACTGATGCAGGTGATGAAGGAGCGCGAAGAGCAGCGCTGTCAGCTCAGCGGCCGAGTCGAGATGGACGACGCCTATCTGGGCGGTTCGCGTCCGGGCAAGGGTGGTCGAGGAGCCGCCGGCAAGATGCC
>JAGRHX010000556.1 GCA_020444775.1 Gammaproteobacteria bacterium | reverse complement strand
GCCCGGATTGGCCTTGTTCACCACCGCCGACGGCCGACTCACCACCGGCAGAACGCCGGCACGCGCCAGATAGTCATTGACCGATGCCTGGAATCCCTCCAGGTGCTTGACCAGCTCCCCCTCGAAGCCGCGATAGACCGCCTTTCGGGGTCGGCTGCCCATGCCAACGGTCTGCATGGAATCGTTGAATGTATAGCAGACCTCGCGGACCCCCAGCGGGCAGCCGTCCTCGTCCACCGAGATGCCGGAGATCTCGTCCAGCCGCCTGGCCAGGGCATACTCGCCTTCAGCGAGCAGCGGCTGCATGCGGGTGGCGACGTTCTTCACGTGCAACCAGTCGTCGAAGGTGCTGGTATCCAGCAGGGTCAAAGAGCTGGTGTCGGTGGTGTCCGCCCCCGGCGGCAGCTCGGCCCGCTCGGCGCCCGGCGCAAGCTTGTCCAGCTTGACCAGCATCGCCTGACGGAAACCGGTGAGCACGGAGATCCTGAGCGACTTCAGCTCCTTGATGGCATCGAAGCATTCGGACTGCACCGAATTACTGGTCGCCTCGCGCGCAGCGCTGAAGAGCAGCTCCTCTGCGTACTCGAACATGCCTGGATGAATTCGTTCGATGAACTCGTCGAGCAGCTCGCGAACGCCGTTCAGGAGATCCAGCGACTTGGCCCCGGAGACCACGGACAAGGCCGCGGACTGTGCGACCTCGACTGGCCGGGCCTCCGCCCTGGCGCGGGCGCGAGCCATCTCACGCGCGTTGGATTGCTCGACCGTGGAGCGACGTGCGGCACGTTCGAGCGCCGCGATCGAGTCTGCTTCGGCGTGGACGAAGGCCACGCCTACACCGCCCGCGAACACGCGCGCGACAGCGACCGAGACGTCATGGGTGTTGACCGTGCCGTGCTCTTCCAGCTCGAAGCGAACCGCGAGCGGTTGCGCGGGCTGAATCGGTTGCCCGTCGAGCAGGATCAGGTCGCCTTCCGCTCCATCGATGGCGACGTACAAACCGCCCGCGCAATAGTCCAGGATTCGCCCGCGCGCCGCTTGACTACCTGTCCCCCACAGCGTCGCGGGCAGGTCGACCTGCAGGCGCGCGTGCGCGCGGCGATCGCCACGATATCGTCCTGAAGGGCTGTTCACTGGCCCCGCCTGCGTTTCATGGATTGTCGTCGGCACCCGGAACGTATTCACCTGGGTCGCGGTCCTGCGACCCGGGCATGCGATTCTCAAGTCTACTCGGACGCGCGTCTCTTGCGTACCCGGATGCACGCACCTGCACCCGGGCACGCCGTCGAACGGCTACAGACCTGCATCGGCAGAAAGTCCCTGGACTCAAGCGCTTCGAGACCGGTGCTCATGCGAAATGCCGGAGGGTTCGCACCCGGGCCATGAGCTCATGGCTGCCGGATCGCCGGCGACCGGTGCATTGTGTCCTGCGTCGGGCAGGAGCCGTTCGAGGACCGAAGCAGCACCGCCCGAAGCAACCGCGCAGGTGCGCTTTCGCGACAAACTCGTCAGAATCGGGATTGTTTTTTCCCACACCTGGTCGATATGGCTCAAGGATCAGAAGTGGGACTGAGGATGGGTTCGAGAGTGGGAGTGAACGCGGGTGCTGGCTCGCTCGGTTCGATGACGTCAGCGCAGCTCGACGACCGTGGGCATGCTCGATACCCGGCCACCGCGCCGGCCGCGGTGCTGTCGCGCGCTGCGGACGCGGACAGGCAATCGGCTCGATCAGACGCGGAGCATGAACAGCGATGGCAGTGACACACGGCAGGGCGGCCGCGCAACAGGAGGAACGGCTCCCGGAGCGAATCGGCAAGTACGAGATCGAGGGCGTTGCCGGGCACGGTGCCATGGGCACCGTATACATAGGCTACGACCGATTCATCGACCGCCGGGTCGCCATCAAGGTCTGCCGCTTCAACTCCAACGACGCGGACGAAAACCTGCGTGCCCGCAAGCTGTTCCTCAACGAGGCGCAATCAGTGGGTGCGCTGGAGCATCCGAACATCCTGCGTATCTACGACGCGGGTGAGGAGAACGGCCTGCCCTACATGGTCATGGAGTTCGTCGAGGGTGGCAACACCCTGCGGAGCTACTGCGAGGCGCGCAACAGGCTCGACCCGGAAAGCGCGGTGAACATCATTGCCCGCTGCGCGGACGCGCTGGGCTACGCCCACCGCCGGGGTATCACGCATCGCGACATCAAGCCGGCCAACATCATGCTCACCCGGGACGGTGAGCCGAAGATCGGCGATTTCGGCATCGCGTACCGTTCGCAGACCGACACCACCCAGGTCGCCGCCAGCATGGTTTCACCTCGCTACATGTCGCCCGAGCAGGCGCATGAGGAGGAACTGAATCATCAAACCGACCTGTACTCGCTGGGGGTCACCCTCTACGAGCTGCTGAGCTCGACCATCCCCTTCGACGCGGCATCGCTACCGGCCCTGCTGC
This sequence comes from Gammaproteobacteria bacterium, assembly GCA_020444775.1. Next base: position 4,011 of record JAGRHX010000556.1, on the reverse strand, counting down.
TGGCGATCACCACGCGTGATCCTGAACCCTTGCAGACCCATCGACCGGACCTGCCCGAATCCCTGCATCTGGCCGTGAACCAGGCCATCGCCCGCTCTCTCTCGGAGCGTTTCCAGAGCGGTGAGGAGATGGCCAACGCGCTGCGCGCATGTCTGTCCAGCTTCACCGTCAGTCTCGATGAGCTGAACGAGGAGCGCAAGGCAGCCATCGTCAGAAGCCTGCTGCTGTTCGAGAGCTTCAGCCAGTCGGAGCTGGATGAGCTCTGCATGGCCAGCGAGTGGCTGAAGGTCCCGGCGGGTGATGTGGTGGTGCAGGCTGGCGACGCGGACCGCAGCCTGCACGTGGTTGTGAATGGCTCGGTATCCATCGAGGTCGACGGTCAGATCATCGCCCAATGCGTTCAGGGTGAATGCATTGGAGAGGCCGCGTTCCTGTGCAACATGCCCAGAACCGCCACCGCGACCGCGAATCGCACCACCACGCTCCTGCGGATCATCGGTCCGGCCAGCGATTGGGCCTCGATTCCCCTGCAGATGCGCCTCGGCCGAGTGCTGCAGAACGTGTTGGCCAGCCGCCTTGCGGCGGCGTCCAGTCAGATCGCGGGGCTGATGACCGCGCAGAGCCAGAGTCGCTGAGCGGTTCGGGCACTGCCCACCAATCCCGATTGCAACGACCCGATACGGCCGAATCAATACGAGCGCGGCAGCCCGAGCACATGCTCGGCCACGTAGCACAGCACCAGGTTGTTGGAAATCGGTGCTATCCGATAGAGCCGCGTCTCACGAAACTTGCGCTCCACGTCGTATTCCTCGGCAAAGCCGAAGCCGCCATGCGTCTGCATGCACATATCGGCCGCCTTCCAGGACGCCTCGGACGCCAGATACTTGGCCATGTTGGCCTCCGGCCCACACGGCTCCCCGGCCTCGAATCGCTGCGCGGCACGCTCGACCATTAGCGCGGCGGCCTCGGTCTGCGCATAGGCATCGGCGATCGGGAACTGTATACCCTGGTTCTGACCGATGGGTCGTTCGAAGACCACGCGCTGATTCGCGTAGTCGACCGCCTTGCCGATGAACCAACGGGCGTCGCCGATGCACTCGGAGGCAATCAGGATGCGCTCGGCATTCATGCCGTCGAGGATGTATCGGAAGCCCTTGCCTTCCTCACCGACCAGGCTATCGGTCGGAATCTCCAGGTTGTCGAAGAAGACCTCGGTCGCCGCATGGTTGACCATCGCCCGAATCGGCCGGATCTCCAAGCCCTTGCCCAGCGCCTGGCGCATGTCGATGAGGAACACCGACAGGCCGTCGGTACGCCGCTGCACCTGGTCACGCGGCGTCGTACGTGCCAGCAGTAGCATCAGGTCCGAGTGCTCGGCCCTCGACGTCCAGACCTTCTGGCCATTGATCACGTAGCGGTCACCACGACGTTCCGCGGTGGTGCGTAGCGCCAGCGTGTTGGTGCCGCTGGTCGGCTCGGTGACGCCGAACGCCTGCAAGCGCAGCTCGCCGCTGGCGATCTTCGGCAGGTAGTTCTGTTTCTGCGCCTCGCTGCCGTGCCTGAGCACCGTGCCCATGATGTACATCTGGGCATGGCAGGCACCACCGTTGCAGCCTGCGCGCTGGATCTCTTCGAGCACCGCGGCGGCCGCCGAGATACCCAGTCCGCTGCCGCCATAGCTCTCCGGGATGAGCAGCGACAAGAAGCCCGAATCGGTCAGGGTCTTGACGAACTCGGTCGGATAGGCACGCTCCCGATCCAGGGCACGCCAGTATTCGCCGGGAAATCGCTCGCACAGCTTCTCCACCGCCTCGCGTATCTCGGGATGGTTTCGATCCGTACTGTTCGTGCTCAAAGCGGTCACTCCATATTCTGGTGTGCTGGTCTGTCTTCGGGATTGGTCATCGATCATGGGTGCGGTCGTGCCACCGCCAGCCGCTGAAACGCCGGCTGCCCCAACGTCTGCACGGCTCATTGCAGGAGGCTGCGGTAGTGGTACGCACCGGTGTCGCACAGGCTCACTCGCAACTCTACGACCCGGTCATCGCGTCCGCGGGCCAGTCGCTCGATCTCTAGCACCGGTGCGCCCGGGTCCAGCCCCAGCAGCGCGGCGTCCTCGGTCGACAGGCTACGCGCTTTGAGCCGTTCCTCGGCGCGGGCGATGCTGACGCCGTAAGCGGTCTCGTACAGTGAATACAGGGTGTTCGGCATACGTGCCGGCAACATGTCACCGAGCCCTGGAAACAACCGGTCGGCCACGCTGATTCGCTCGACCAGCACCGGCCGGGTATCGAAACAGCGAAGCCGCTCGATACGCACCACCAGCTCGTCCGAGTCGAGCCCGAGCAGCGTCTGCTCGTGCGCCCGCGCCTGGCCACGGGCCACCTCGAGCACGCGACTGGCCGGCAGCCGGTGCTCGCCACTGTCCGGGACCAGATGGAAGAAATGGAACAGGGCCCGGTCCGGCGTGTAGCTGGCGACGAAAGTGCCCTTGCCCTGCCGGCGGATCAGGGCATTGCGGTCGACCAACCGGTCCAGGGCCTTGCGTACCGTGCCCTGGCTGACCCCGAACTCGACGGCGAGACGCGATTCGCTCGGCAGCAGGTCGCCCGGCCGCCAATCCCCCTGTGCCAGGCGTCGGGACAGCAGCTCTTCGACCTGCACGTACAGAGGCCTGAAATCGGGTAGCCCGGCATCGTCACGACGATTCATGCTTCACCTCGTTGCCGCGACGCTGGCAACGCTGAAACCGCCGGCAGCGTCACGCCAGGTGCCGCCCAGGGATGGCAACCGCAACCGCGTCCGAGCAAAATGGAGCCGGGCGAACGAGAACCAGGTAGAACGGGATCCGGCACCGGCGGGACCGGGCTCGATCCAGGCCGTGACCATCGGGCTCGGCATGGACAAGATCTTTTATAACTTATATAAGACCAGATGACCAAGTTCGACCTGTCCGATGTCCATGCGGGCGACGGCAGGCAGCACCTGACGCGACGTCGGCGGACAGCGGGCATCAGCGCCCCCCAAAGCCGGCAGGGATGGCGCTCGGGCGCCATCGAACGAAGGTCATCGATCGCTCTCGGCCGGGGCACCGACCGGGGTGGTCGACGCGGCAATCACCGGAATATGAGAGGTCCAACGTGAGTGCGCCACACTTCCTGGTACACAACTCAACCGACACCGTCGGCGTAGCGGTCGTCGAGAACATCGAGGCCGGGCAGGAACTGACCGGCTGGGTCATGGATACCGACCAGACCATCACCGTCAAGGCCCTGGACGCCATTCCACTCGGCCACAAGATCGCGCTCGGCAAGCATGCGGTCGGCGACACCATCATGAAGTATGGGCACGACATCGGTCGCGTGGTAACGGCATTCGACAAAGGCGCGCACGTGCACGTGCACAACGTCAAGACCAAGAGATGGTGAGGCAGGGGGGAAGAACATGAGCGACATGACATTCTTTGGCTATCGTCGTGAGAACGGCCGGGTCGGCGTTCGCAACCACGTTGTCATCCTACCCCTTGACGATCTGTCAAACGCCGCTTGCGAGGCGGTGGCCAACAACATCAAGGGCACCCTGGCCCTGCCCCACTCCTATGGTCGACTGCAGTTCGGCGAGGACCTGGAGCTGCATTTTCGCACCCTGATCGGGCTCGGCAGCAACCCCAACGTCGCGGCCGTGGTGGTGATAGGGATCGAACCCGGCTGGACCGGTCGGGTGGTCGAGGGTATCGCCCGCACCGGCAAACCCGTGCAAGGCTTCGCCATCGAACGCAACGGCGATCTGAAGGTCATCATGGACGCATCGCGGGTGGCACAGAAGTATCTGCAGTGGGCTTCGGAGATCGCCCGCGTCGAATGCCCGGTGTCGGATCTCTGGGTATCGGTCAAGTGCGGCGAATCCGACACCACCTCGGGGCTGGGCTCCAATCCCACGGTCGGTAACTTCATCGACAAGATGGACCCCCTGGGGATCACCTCTTGCTTCGGCGAGACCTCGGAGATCACC
>JAGRHX010000555.1 GCA_020444775.1 Gammaproteobacteria bacterium | reverse complement strand
CCGCTGTGCACCGGGAACTCGAAGAACACGTCCAGCCCTGGATTGGCGTCGGCCAGACGGATCACCGCCGAGTGCAGCTTGGCCACCGCCGCCACCAGGCTCAGACCCAGCCCGTTGCCGGGCAGGGTGCGGCTCTCCTCCAGACGCACGAAGCGCTCGAACACCCGCTTTCGCTCGGCTTCCGGGATCCCGGGTCCGGAGTCGGTGATCCGCACCTGCTTGCAGTCGTTCAGCAGCTGCAGTGAGATGCCGATCGAGCCGCCGTGCGGCGTGTACTTGATCGCATTGTCGATGAGGTTGGCAAAGGCCTGGAACAGCAGGTCACGGTCGCCGGAGATGGTGATGTCGGCCTGCAGGTGGGCCCGAACCTGTTGCTCCTTGTCATGCGCAAGCGGCTCGTACAGCTCCAGCACGTCGGCCAGCACCTGGTCGAGGGCGACCTGGCTGAAGCCGGAGCGTCGCGCGCCGCCCTCGATGCGGGCGATGCGGAGCAGCGCATTGAAGGTCGCGAGCAGCCCGTCCGCTTCGGACAGGGCCTGCTCGACGTCCTCGTCCTCCAGCTTCAGGCTGAGCGACTCCAACCGGTTGCGCAGCCGGGTCAACGGCGTACGCAGATCGTGGGCGATGTTGTTCGAGACCTGACGCACGCCGTCCATCAACTGCTCGATCTGATCGAGCATGCCGTTCAGATTCGCGGCCAATCGATCGAAGTCGTCGTCGGTGCCGCGGGTCGGGATGCGGCGGCCCAGGTCGCCGTCCATGATCTCGCGACTGGTGGAGTTGATGGCGTCGATTCGGCGCAGGGTGCTGCGGGACATCATCACCCCGCCGGCGATGCCGAGCAGGATGGTGAAGGCCAGGCCCGAGATCATGGCCTTGACGATCAGGGCCTCGGTGGCGATGCGTTCGGACATGTCCCGACCGACCAGCAGGTAGAAACCCCGGGACAGCCGGAAGCGTCGCGCCCGGGCGCGATGTCGGTCGTTGGGGCCGGGGCCGGCGCTGAGCTCGAACTCCAGCCAACCGTCCTCGCCCGGCGCGACGTTCGGCCAGCGGTCCAGATTGCCCACCACCCGGTCGAAGTTGGCGTCGGTGAGCAGATAGATGGAGCTGCCAAAGGGGTTGCGTCGGATCCGCTCGTTGATCGAGTGGACCAGCCCGTCCAGGTTGCCGAGCCTGTAGCGCTCGGCCAGACCGGTGATCTCCGATTCGATGGTCGCGTCGGTCTGACGGGCCATGTAGCCGGCGGTGGACCAGTAGATGAAGGCGAGCAGCGCACAGACCGAGAGCCCGAACATGCCCATGTAGAGCAAGGCCAGCCGGTAGGTCGAGCTGCGCAGGATGCTGCGCATGCGGCTCGGCCAGGCGGGACTGCGCCGCTCGCGCTGCTCGAAGGATTCGACCTCGATCACCGCCTCGGCGCCGGCGGTCTCGCCGACCTGGTCCGTGGCGGCATCAGCGCCGGCACGGGTGGGGTTCAGCGCGGCATGCTCGATCGCCCCGGCAGGGTCCTGGCGCGCCACGACGGCCGCTTCCGCGGGCGGGTCTGCCTCGGGCCGTTCAGTGGATGATTCCCGGCGCCGGGCGCCGGCTGCGGGGCCGGTCACGTGCAGCGTGCTCAGCCGTTCGCCGAGAGCATGTAACCCGCGCCTCGAACGGTGTGAATGAGCGGCTTGTCGAAGTCCTTGTCGATCTTGGCGCGCAGCCGGCTGATATGAACGTCGATGACGTTGGTCTGGGGGTCGAAATGATAGTCCCAGACGTGCTCGAGCAGCATGGTTCGAGTCACTACCTGGTCGGCATGCTTCATCAGGTATTCGAGCAGGCGGAACTCACGCGGCTGCAGCAGGATCTTCTGACCGGCACGATTCACGGTGCGAGCCAGCAGATCCATCTCCAGATCGGCGACTTCGAGATGGGTGAGCGGCGCATCGGCATCGCGACGGCGCGTCAAGGCCTCCAGACGCGCGAGCAGCTCGGCGAAGGCGAATGGCTTGACCAGGTAGTC
>JAGRHX010000554.1 GCA_020444775.1 Gammaproteobacteria bacterium | reverse complement strand
CGACACCGTCCAGGAAGTTGATCAGCCCACAGCTACCAGCCCCCAGCACGGGCATGTCGCCCGCGGCACGCCTCAGCATCTGCGCCAGGGAGGTGCCGATGTCACCGACCTCGTCGAAGCCGAGCACACCTTCGTCCAGGCTACGCGGACCGATTCCCGGACACACCGTCGCGGCCACGCCGGCCGCGGCCAGCTCGCGAACGGCCTGCACCGCCGCGTGCTGCTCCAGCTCGACGAAGGCCACCTCGGGGGTTGCCGGCAGACGCGCCAGCGCCTGGCTCAAGCCGATCGGCTCAGGGTTCCCATCGCCGCGTGCATCACCAGCCGGGCTCGCGGCCGACACCGACCACAGGCTGCCCTGATAACCGAGCCGCTCACAGCAATCCCGCGCAATCGCGGCGCTGCCCCGGCCCCCCTCGCCCGCGCCGACCAACAGCACGTGACGTGGCCGCAGCAATCGACCCAGACGCAGGATCCGGTCAACCACCATCGTTTGCTCCAGCCGCCGCGTCGGGGTGCGCGCTACACGGCAGGCTGTCATCGATGCCTGGCACGAAGGCGCGGCGCTCGACCGAGACGGGCATGACCATCAATCTTCGCGTTCAGTGCTCATGGCTCGGAGCTCGCGGGTTGGGACGGCGCGCGGTCCCGCTCACGCAGCTCGGTCTTCAAGACCTTGCCATAGTTGTTCTTGGGCAGCGCATCCACGACCCGATAGGCCTTGGGCCGTTTGAAACGCGCCATATGGGTCTTACAGAAGTCGTCGAGCGCCAGCGGATCCAGATCGACACCTTCGCGTGGCACGACGAAGGCCACCACCACTTCGCCCCATTCGCGGTCCGGCCGGCCGATCACCGAGACCTCGCTGATGTCGGCGTGCCGCAGGATGATCTCCTCCACCTCACGCGGATAGATGTTGGTGCCACCGGAGATGATCATGTCCTTGGACCGATCCTTGAGGGTCAGGAATCCGGCCTCGTCCAGGCTGCCCACGTCACCGGTGTGCAGCCAGCCGCCGCGCAGCGTCTGGGCGCTCGCCTCGGGATTGTTCCAGTAACCGAGCATCACCGCGTCACCACGCACCAGCACCTCACCGATCTCACCGCTCGGCAGACTTCGATCCTGCTCGTCAGCGACCCGCACCTCGACCGCGCTCTGGGCGATGCCGACCGAGGCCAGGCGCTCCATCCAGCGCGGATGATCGCGCTGCGCATGCATGGCCGCGTTCAGGGCCGTGATGGTCATCGGTGACTCTCCCTGGCCGTAGAGCTGCGAGAGCTTGTCGTCACCGAATCGCTCGAGCGCCTGCAGACAGTCCTCCACGTACATCGGCCCGCCACCGTAGAGAATTGACTTCAGACAGCGGCTGTCCAGGTCCACATCGTGATCGAGTAGACGTCTCACCATGGTCGGCGCGGCGAAGAAGGACACGCCCGGGTAGTGCTCGATCAGCTCGTAGATCTCGGCCGGCGTGAATCCGGCGCTCTCCGGGATCACGTGACAGGACGCCTGCAGCACGTGCGCGACCCCGTACAACCCCGAGCCATGGCTCATCGGCGCGGCATGCAGGATGGCGTTCCACGGTCCGCTCGGATCGACGTCGGTGAAGTAGCAACCGCACATGGCGTTGATGTTTCGGTGGCTGATGGTCGCCCCCTTGGGCCGACCGGTGGTGCCGCTGGTGTAGAACAGCCAGGCCGGGTCGTCGCCGGCGCGATCCACCATCGGCACGGGCTCGTGCTCGAGCAGCTTCGCATAGTCCCGACTCGGGACCTCGACGACCCGTTCCAGAGCACCGGTGCCGGCCACCGCCTCGACCAGATCCGGGGTCGCGAAACCGAGCCGCGCACCGCTGTTGTGGAACATGTAGGCGAACTCGTCCGGATGCAGCTTCGCGTTCATCGGCACCGCGACCAGACCGGCATGCCAGCAGCCGAACAGCAGCTCGTAGTACTCGACGCAGTTCTTCAGGATCAGTGCCACCCGATCGCCCGGCCGCAGGCCGCACTCCTCGCGCAGCGCCGCGGCCAGACGCGCCGCGCGCTCGGCCATCGAAGCGTAGCTGTGCATCACCTGCTTGCCGTAGGCAACGGCAGGCGCGTCCGGCCTGAACCGTCCGGAACGCTGCAAATGCTTGGCTGTGTTCATGATAGCTCCCGGCTTGATGGACCCGTGCCAGCGCCCGGGTCTGACCGGGCGCGTCGCTGCTGCAATTCTGACCGATGGCCGCGAGCAACACGACCGACGCGACAGGATAAGCTATGCGCCCGAGCGCGCACGCCGCCGGAGCGCGCGTGCCCCGGGCTGCTGCGTCATGCATGCTCGGCCCGACTCGACCAATCCGCCAACAAATCCCCCAACAAGTCCCCGAAAGAGGAGAGTGAACACGATGGATGTCAGACTCGACGGCAGGAGCGCAATCATCACCGGTGGCAGCGCCGGCATCGGCAAGGCCATCGCCCTGGAGTACGCGCGCTCCGGCGCCAACGTCGCCATCGTCGCGCGACGTCAGGAGACCCTGGATTCGGCGCTTGCGGAGATCCAGGCGGCGGCGCCGAAGGTGAAGGCCATCGCGGTGTCCACCAGCGTCGCCAGCGCCGAGGGCTGCAAGCAGGCCTTCGCGGCGGCCGAGAGCGCCTTCGGCCAGGTGGACATCCTGGTCAACAACGCCGGCACCTCGCAACGCGGCGCGTTCCTGGAGATCAGCGACGAGCTCTGGCAGGACGATCTGGAACTCAAGCTGTTCGGCGCCATCCGCCTTTGCCGGCTGGTAATGCCCGGGATGCAGTCCCGGCGCTGGGGACGCATCATCAACGTGCTGAACATCGGCGCCAAGGCACCCAATCCCGAGGGCGCACCGACCGCCGTCAGCCGGGCCGCGGGCATGGCCCTGACCAAGGTGCTGGCCGGCGAAGGCGCGCCCCACAACGTGCTGGTGAACGGCCTGCTGGTCGGCAAGATCGAGAGCGACCAGTGGGTGCGAAGACACGCCGCCTCCGGCAGCAATGACTCGTTGGAGAGCTACTACGCGCAGCTCGGCAAGTCCGTGCCGCTGGGTCGTTACGGCAAGGCCGAGGAGTTCGCGGCGCTGGCCACTCTCCTGGCCTCGGACAACTGCGGCTATGTCACCGGCACCGCCATCAACGTCGACGGTGGTCTGTCACCGGTGGTCTGAGCGCGAGCACGTCGGCGCGCTCTGGGGAGCGGACCACGCCGAGCGTGCCGACGGCTCAGAGGTTCTGATACATCCTCACGGCCGTCGCGGCAGGCCGTGGGACTGTTTCACAACCTCTCAGCCACCGTAGCGGCGATAGATGTACACCGAGCCGTCGTAGTGCGGATAGAAGTGCCAGCGTAGCGACTCGAAACCGACCCGCTCCAGCTCGCGTTGGTAGGCGCCGTGAGTGACCAGCCGATCGCCGCGCGCCGGATCGAAGGCCATGTCACCTTCTTCACCGACGAGCTGCAGCCCCTGATGATGTGAGTAGCGAACGTTCTGGTTGACGTTGGCCTTGCTCACGTAGGCGCCATCGGTCATCTCATAGGGCCGCACATCGAGGATCCGGCCTGGATCCCAACACAGCTCCAGACCCGCGCCGCGATGCTCGTCACGCTCGCGGGCCGGGGTGTTGGTCAGATAGTCGCTGGCGCCAAACTGCTCACCGCGTCCGGTCATCACCGCGACCCGCGCCATCTTGCGGCTCGGATCGCCAAAGAAGTGCTCGACCCCGCCAACCGGCAGCCAGGTGTTGGTCACACCCCAGATCTGGTCCTTGAACAGGTAGTTGTAGATGGAGTCGCTGTAGTAGCGCCAGTACATGATGGTGAAGGCCTCGCGCTGGTCACGGGGCTCGAGCACGATTGCCGAGTGCAGCGTCCTGACCGGCCCCAGTGTGCCGCCGGCATAGTGGGTGGCGATGATCCGTATCGAGGCCTTCATCTCACCGCCGTGCTCGACCAGCCGGACCCGCTCGTCACGCATGTGCCGGTTCAGCTCGGCCTGGGTACGCACCGCATCGGCGACCCCTTCGAGCACCAGGGTGGACGCGCCCCACACTTCCAGCGGCGTCTTGAAGCGCAGCTTGCGGCCCTGCACATCGAGCACGATGCTGTCCGGGTGGTAGCGCGGGTCGTGGCGTGCGACCCAGTCCCAGTACTGCGGATTGGTCAATCGGCCATCGTCGCTGAAGGTGGGGGCCGGCTCCACGCCCCCTGCCTGCGTAGCCGATACGGCAAGCCCTCGCCGGATATCCATTTGTAGTTCCCCTGTGCATGCCCCTGAACGGTTCCGTATCCACCATCCCGAACGCTGTGTGTTCGGCCCGTTCAATCAAGGGTGATGCGCGGGTAGAGCCCTTGTCAACGCACGAAAATCGTTGTTTCCTACCAGACTGACGACGGTCGGCGTGGCCGTGCGCGATGGAATCGACCTGAAACCGGTCATGGCACAAGGAGAACGGGAATCATGAACACGCAAGGGCCGCAATGGGATCCGGCGCTCTGGGAAGGCATCCGTGAGGCCATCGCCGAGGAGGCGGCACGCGGCGCGGTGACCCGTCAGTTCATTCCGCAGGTCGAGATCGGCGCGACCGACACCGTGGTCCTGGTCGACTACTTCGATGAGGACAACTCAATGGTCGCCCAGGACCTGACCACGCCGGTGGTCGAGATCAGCACCACCTTCGCTCTCTCCGATGAGCAGATGGCACGCGAGGCCAGTCACCACGAGGCGCGTGCGGCCGCAATGGGGGCAGCGCGCGCACTGGCCCAGGCCGAGGACATGGTGGTGTTGCAGGGCGAGCGCGGCGTGCCCACGGGTCCGTCACGAGCACCGAGTCTGAACAACACGTTCACCGCGCCGGTGACCATACCACCAGACCCCAACATCTCCGCGCTCTGGCCAAGCATCGTCACGGTTCGCAGCGGTCATGGATTCGAAGGTCTGGCCGAGTACGCACGGCGCGCGGCGAGTGTCTACTCAACGAACTTCGAAGTCAGACGCGTTACCAATCTCCCTCCAGGTTCTCGAACGCGCTGGGCGAGCAACCTGGTCGAGCCGGTCAACAATGCCATTGCGACCTTGTTCAGCGCCGAGCAGTACGGTCCCTATGCGTTGCTCACGCATCCCACGAAGTACGCTGACGCTCAAACGCCCCTGGAGAACTCACGCATCAAGGCCGTAGACCTGCTGCCCAGCGACATCCAGAGTTTCGGCGGCTGTCGTTCTCTGACCGAGAACGAAGGGTTGGTTATTGCGCTGGGCGGCAACAACATCGACGTAGCCACGCCGTTCTCCCGCTACGAGCTTGGCTTTCTGCGCGTGGACGACCACGGCCGCAATCAATTCCGGCTACGCCATCGACTGGCCTTGCGCGTCAAGCGCCACACCCCGGCAGTGGCCATCAAGTATCTGTGATCCGCTGATCAGGCCCGCCCGGCAATCATCGCCGCCGCCTTCTCGCCGATCAGCGTGCAGGCGGCAAAGGTGTTGCCGGTGGTGATGCGCGGCATGATCGACGCATCCGCCACCCGCAAGCCCTCCACGCCATAGACCCGCAGCGCGGGATCGACGACCGCCATCGCGTCCACGCCCATCTTGCAGGTGCCGCACGGATGCCAGACCGTACGCGCCGCGCCACGCAGGAAATGCGCGACGTCCGCGCCGCTGGCCATTGCCGAGGGCCCGATCTCGCGCCGGGTGAAGGGCTTGAGCGCGGCGGCCGCGGCGATCTCGCGGGCATGCCGCAGACCATACTCGAGCAGCTTCAGATCCGACTCGACCTGCAGATAGTTGAACTGGATCCAGGCCGGATGCCGCGGGTCGTCCGACAGCAGGCGCAGATGGCCACGGCTCTCGGGCTGAGTCAGGGTCGGGCTACAGAGCCAGTTCTCGCGCGGCTGGCCGGGCGGCGTGAAGTAGTCGATACCGGCCGAGACATGAAACTGCAGATCCGGCGTCAGCGCGGTCGAGCGATCGGGTGAATAACAGAACAGCCCGGCCTCCGCGGTCCAGCGCGAGCGCTGGATCGGCCCGGGGGCCTCGAACAACATCACCACCAGCAGATGGTCCATGAGATTCTGGCCGACGCCGGGCAGATTCATCCGCACCGGGATCCGCAGGCCACGGAGCTGATCCGCGGGACCGATACCGGAGAGCATCAGCAACCGCGGTGTTTCGAGCGCGCCGGCGCACAGGATCACCTCGCGTCTGGCCCGGTAGCTCACCCCGACGCCTTGCTGGAAGTCCGGATCCGCGGCCCGGTCCAGGCAATCCACGCCTACCGCGCGCCGTCCTTCGAAGCGCACGCGACAGACGCTGGTATGTAGCTTCTCGACCAGATTCGCACGCCCGAGCACCGGGTCCAGGAAGGCGATGGCCGAGGTAGCGCGGACATTGTCGGCGCGCACATTGAGCTGATACAGGCCCGCGCCATTCTCCTGGCGGGCCCCGTTGAAGTCCCAGTCCGGACCGTCGTAACCCAGCTCACAGGCGGCCTGCGTCCAGGCCCGGGCCAGCGGCGATTCCGTGAACATGCGCCGGATCGGCAACGGCCCGTCGCCACCGTGATACGCGCACTCGCCGGCCTCGAAACTCTCGGAGCGTCGGTACAGCGGCAACACCTCCTGGTACGACCAACCGTGGTTGCCGAGCGCCGCCCAGTGGTCGTAGTCACGACGATTGCCGCGTATGTATACCGAGCCGTTGATCGCGCTGGTGCCGCCACGCACGATGCCGGTGTAGAGGGATGGCCAATAGCCGCCGGCCCATTGTGCCGGCGTCGCCGTGGCCGGCATCGGCTCGGGGCGGGCCACGACGTTGTTGCGCGAGATTGACCGGTCCTCGCGTGCCTGGAACACCTGCGGGATGCATGGATCGCGGATGCAGCCGGCGCTGTCCGGACCACCGGCCTCGATCAACAGCACCCGGCAATCGGGATCGTCGCTCAGACGCCGGGCGACGATCGCGCCGGCCGAGCCCGCGCCGACGACGATGTAGTCGAATTCCTGTTCCTGACGCACCGGCTGGTCCCTCGTCCGTGTGTTCATCGATGGCATGGGTACGTCCCGCTCCAGCGCCTGCAGCGAGGGCGTTGCGGCGCGGGCCCGCTTGCACAACCGACACGACCTATGGCTACCATCTGTGCGATCCGGCGGCTTCGCTGACCGGATCCTGCACGGCACCAACCGAGGATTCGCGATTGAAACGGGTCGTCATCGCCGGTGGCGGCGTCGCGGGGATGGCGGCAGCCCTGCGACTCGCCGAACGCGGCATACCAGTCACGCTCATCGAACAGGACGAATATCTGGGCGGCAAGCTGGGCGCGCAGTACAGCCGTCGGACCGCTCGCTTCCACGAGCATGCTTATCACATGTTCGTGAACTGGTACCACAACTTCTGGCAGATTGCCGGCGAGCTCGGCGTCATCGATGCCTTCGAGCCACGAACCTCGCTGCACTACCTGCGCAAAGGCGAGTTCCCACGCACCCGTGCGTTGAGCAACGTCGGCGCGCCGGACAGCTTGTTGCGCAATCTCGCCGCCGGCGTGCTGTCGCCGGCCGACATGTGGATCTACAGCTACTCGCTGTTGGATCTGATCACCCATCCGCTGCATCGCGGCGCCTTCCTCGACACCATCAGCGTGAACGGCTTCATGGCCTCACGTCCGTACATGAGTCGTGAAGCCGCCATCCACCATCATCGCACCCTCGCCAAGGCCTTCTCCTCGGCCAGCTACAACACCTCCGCGCGCACCTATCAAGCCTTCATCCGCAACGGCTTCAAGCAACCGAGCCCGATGATGTGGGTGATGCGTGGTGGTGTGCACGATGTGCTGATCGCACCCTGGGAGCAGCGGCTGCGCGCGCTCGGCGTGGAAATCAGGACGCTGACCCGTATCGAGCGCCTGCTGCTCGATGAGCAGGGCCGTGTCGCCGCGCTGCGCTGCGTGCGCTACGACCGTTCGCCCAGCGAGGCACAGGAGGGCGTCGCCCGAGCGCTTGGCGAGGAGCGACTGGAGATCGAGGGTGATCTGATCCTGACCCTGCCACCGCAGGCCGTGGTCACGCTGCTCGACGAGCCGCTGCTGGAGCGCGACCCGGGATTGGCACGGATCGGCGAGCTGCGCTCGGAGCCCATGGTCTCGCTGGATCTGGCCTTCCGACGCAGCATCGCAGGTCTGCCGCGCGAGCACGTGGTGCTGCTCGATTCGGAACACCAGCTCACCTTCATCGACAATGCGCAGCTCTGGCCCGATCTGCCACACACCTGTCTGAACGTGGTCGCTTCCGAGACCTATGGCTTCGACCGGCTGTCCGAGGGCCGGGTGCTGGCCATCCTGCTTGACGAGCTGCGTCAGTATCTGCCGTTCGAGATCGACGATCTGGACCTGCAGCGAAGCTATCTGCAGCCCAACGTCGGCGACCGACTGATGGTGCACGAGGTCGGCAGCTGGCGGTACCGACCCGACACCCGCTGCGGGATCCCGAACCTGCTGTTGGCCGGTGACTATTGTCGCAATCCGATTGACGTAGTGACGGTGGAGGGTGCCATCGTCAGCGGCTTGATGGCGGCCGAGGTGGCACGCGCGCACGCCGACATCGGCCAGCCGATTCGCTATTGGTTGCCGGAGCGTTGGCCCACCGCGCCGCTGACCGCACTCAAATGGCTGCTGATGCCCTGGGCCTATGGCGCCAAGGCGCTGTCATTTTGCAGCGATGAGCTGAACGCGTGGCTGGAGCCGATCCGGCCGGCCTGAGGCACCTGGGGAAACGCCTGACGTCAAACCGGCAGCGGCTGCAGCAGCTCGGCGCTCATGTGCTCGGACCAGACATAGCGCATGGCCCGTTCGCCGAGGTCGAGCGC
>JAGRHX010000553.1 GCA_020444775.1 Gammaproteobacteria bacterium | reverse complement strand
GGCGCGGCGGAGTTCATCCACGGTGCCGACGAGCGCGTGCTCGGCCACATGGGTGGCGGCGCCGCGGCGATCGTTTCCGCCGTGGCCAACGGCAGCTGGGGTGGTGGCAGCATCAACTACGCCGGCGCCTACGTCGCGACCCGCTATCTGCATGACAAGATCAAGGAAGCCGGCGGCTCTGGCCTCAAGGACCTGATGCAGTACATGGCCGAGGACACCAGCCGAACCCTGGATCAGGCAATCGCAGCGACCACCAACTATGCCGGCAAGGTCACGTTCATGGCCGACTTCCAGGCCAACGGCGCAAACTACATCACCAACAACATGGACCTGACCAACGCGGACACCGGTGCGATCGGCGGTCTGGACGCGGACGGTGGTGGCATAGTCACGGCCGAGAACGTCGTCGACGAACAAGGTCACGGCTATGCCGAGGATCCGTTGGAGAGCTTCAACGTGACCTTTGCCGAAACCTATCGCAACGTCGCATCGACCCGAAGCATGACCTTCCAGGTGGGCGCCGCCAACGGCATGACGCTGGACCTGGAATTCGGTGCGATAGGCGTGGATGCGCTGAGTCTTGGCAATGTCGATTCCAGCCTGTTCACGGGCTCGATCGTCGGTCTCGCCGACGCGGCGATCGAACAGGTCAGCGCCGAGCGTGCCAAGTATGGCGCCCTGATGAATCGGCTGGAATCGACCATCTCCACCTTGCAGGTGGAGCACGAGAACACCAGCGCCGCGCGATCGCGGATCGTCGACGTGGACTACGCCTCGGAAACCGCGAATCTGAGCGCCAACACGATCGTCAGGAACGCCGCCCAGGCGATGCTTGCCCAGGCCAACAGCCAGCCGAACATGGTCCTGTCGTTGCTGCGGCCCGCCTGAGGACGTGATTCCACACGACTGCCACGCTGATACCAGGCTGACACGCCGGTTTGCTCACACCGTCCTTCCCGGTTGGGATTGAACGGCGTCGAGCGGCCGGCGTTGGCCGCGCGCGACATGATCCCCTCCTACCGTCAGCAACGCCGGCCAGCCGCGACCGGACGCGTTGCGCGTGTCCATCCCGGACGTCGTTTACCGGATGCAGGCGATACCATCAGCACCGACATCAGGATCGGGGCGAGACGAAACCGGCTGATACCGACACCGCACGCTCCGCGTCCAGCATCGAGATGCCGTTGCCGGGCACGCTGGTATAGGATTGCAGTTACCACCGCCATGGAAACCGTTTTCGGGCGAACCGATGGCTCAACCGCTCGATCCTCAGCTCGAGCCCGACGTCGACCGCGAGGTTCGGCTGCAGGCACTGAGACAGCTGCACTCACAGGACCGGCAGACGCAGCTGATCGCCGTGACCAGCGCCCTGGTGGCGACGCTCTTGCTGCTGCGCGTGGTGTCAGCAAGCGGCCTGCTGGTCTGGTTGCTCGTGGTGCTGATCGCCTACGCGCTGCGCTACGCCACGCATCGGCAAGCTGCCTCGGGTTTGCGCGATCTCGGCCGCCTCGAACGCTGGGGCCGCCTGCATCGCTGGTTGTGTGGGCTCAGCGGCCTGGCCTGGGGTTCGCTGTTCGCGCTCTATCAGCCTGACTGGCCGCTCTTCCACCAGTTGCTGTTGTTCATCATCCTCGCCGGGGTCACCGCCGGCGCGGTGGCTGCCACCGGTCTGCACCTGGGCAGCCTGTTCGCCTTCGAAGCCGGTTGCTTCCTACCAGCCATCACCCTGACCCTGGCCCAGCTCGGTGGTGCGCACAGCGAGAATGCCCTGATCGCGCTGTTGCTGCTGGTGTACTGGGGACAACTGATGCTCACCGGGCGACGCTTCAATCGCACCGCGCTCGCCGCGTTGCAGCTGGCACGCGCCAACGAGAAGCTGGTCGACGAGTTGACCCTGTCCACTGAGCGACTCGAGCAGGAGGTCGCGTCTCGACGCATGACCGAGCGGCGACTGCGGGTGCTGAACGAGCGTCTGGAGCTGCTCGCCAGCATCGACGGTCTGACCGGCCTGCTGAACCGACGCGCCTTCGAGCATTTCCTGCAGGTCGAGCTGGCCAGGGCCCGCCGCACCCGACGGCCGCTGTCCCTGGTGTTGGTCGACATCGACCACTTCAAACACTACAACGACCACTACGGCCACCCGGCCGGGGACCACTGCCTGCAGCAGATCGCCCGGCTCATCGGCGCCCAGGCTGCCCGCCCGGGCGACCGTGCGGCGCGCTACGGTGGAGAGGAGTTCGTGCTGGTGCTGGCCGAGACCGACCTTGACGGTGCCGCGGTGGTCGCGGAGCGGTTGCGCCAGGCGATAGAGACCGCACGGATCCCACACGCCGGTTCCCCGACCACCGGGCACGTTACGGTCAGTGCTGGCGTGGCCTGCTCCAGTCGTGAGACACCGTTCGATCAAGACGAACTGGTGCATCGCGCCGACCGGGCGTTGTACGCCGCCAAATCGGCTGGCCGCAATCGGGTGACACGCGACCAGCCCGATCAGAAACCACGGCCCGGCCCGGGCACCGATTGAGCAAGCTTGTCAACCGGTCCCGGCCGTAACCACGGCGGGCTCGGCACGGGGATGGAAACGGCTCCGCCTCGAGGCGCGCTCACAGCCAGTCGAGCAGACGGTCGGCGAAGTAGGTGAGAATCAGGTCGGCGCCGGCACGCTTCATCGCGTAGGTGGACTCCACCGCCGCCCCCTGCAGGTCGATCCAGCCACGCTCCGCGGCCGCGCAGATCTGGCTGTACTCACCGCTGACGTGATAGGCGCCGAGCGGCAAGGCGGTTGCGTCTCGCATCTGCCGAATGATGTCCAGATAGGTCATGGCCGGCTTGACCATGACCATGTCCGCGCCCTCCTGGGTATCCAGCGCAAGCTCGGTTGCCCACTCGCGACTGCGCCTGTAGTCCATCTGGTAACCACGGCGGTCACCAAAGCTGGGGGCGCCCTCCCCGGCCTCTCGAAACGGCCCGTAGTAGCTGGAGGCATATTTGGTGGTGTAGCTGAGAATCGCCACGTCGTCGTGTCGGGCGCGCTCGAGGGCCGCGCGGATGGCCGCCACCTGGCCATCCATCATGCCGGACGGCGCGACCACGTCGGCACCGTTGCGGGCCAACGCAACCGCCTGCTCACCCAACAGCTGCAGGGTACGGTCGTTGTCCACCGTGACCTCGGGGTCCGGATGCAACACGCCACAGTGGCCGTGATCGGTGTATTCGC
>JAGRHX010000552.1:1180-1779 GCA_020444775.1 Gammaproteobacteria bacterium | reverse complement strand
GAGCGGATCCGCGCTCGGCAGACGGCAGCCTCGTTCTCCATGCCGACCTGCTCGTAGAGCGCGGCCATCAGCTCGAGGTTCTGCTGGCGACCCTCGGCATAGTTGACGGTCTCGGCCATGACCGTGCCCGACTGCCAGGCCGCGATGGCCTCGGCTTGGCGGCCGGCCTCGCGCAGGGCGATGCCCTGCTTGGCCCGGGCGTCGCTGACCACGTTGGGATTGAGCTGGGCCCGGGCAATGTCGGCTGCGTGGGCAAAGTAGCCGGCGGCGTCGTCGAAGCGGCCGCACTGATGGCTGGCCTCGCCAGCGCCCAGCATGGGGTTGAGCATCAAGGGCAGCTTCTTGGTCGGACAGACCAGCGCCAGGGCCTGCTGGTAGCGCGCCAGGGCCGTGGGCGCGTCACCCTGGCGCAGGGCGACATCGCCGACCCCGGCCAGACAAAGGCCCTGCATGCCCGGCTGATTCTTGCCTTCATAGAAGTCGTAGACCACGGCGTACTTCTCCGTGGCCGGCTGGTAGCGCTGCTCGGCAAAGTCGACGGCGGCGAGCTGGAACATGGCCAGGATCCGCTGCTCGTCGGGGACTGCAGGATCCGCAAC
>JAGRHX010000552.1:0-1112 GCA_020444775.1 Gammaproteobacteria bacterium | reverse complement strand
ATCGAGCTCGGGCACCAAGAATGGTGCGTTTCGATCATCGCGGACCACGAAGCGATGGCGCAATCGACACGTTGGACGCTCACCGACAATCAAGTGGGCCAGCAAACCCTTGTATCCGGCGATGTCGTCAATGTGCATCGGGACCAGGGACCAGAGGACCACGACGCCCCCAGGGCGCGTCTCGGAGCCCGCCAATGTGGGATCATCGAGGAGTACGAGGCCATCGATGAACTCGATCAGCGCGCGCATGCGCATCCATGGCGAAACCCTGCCGTCCGTCGCCTGCTGTGGGAGAGATGGCCAGGGCTGCTGGCCTTCCTGGGTGCGCATGGCGTTGCCACCCTCGATCATCGCCCCCAATCGCGCGACCAGCTCATCCATCCACGTGCGCAATTGCAGACAAGGATGGCCGAAGTTCAGGTAGAGGTTGCCGTCGTCGCTGCGATCGAGGCCGCCCAGGATCTCGAGGGCGTAGACCACGTCATCGTCGGAACCGTCGAGAACCAGCACTTGGTGCTCGTCTTGCTCGACGAACTCGCCGATCTCGGCGGTGGTGGCTTCGACGCGGGCCTGCATGAGCGGAGGACGCGACGCTAGCACGTCCTGCGTGTCCTTTCGACCAATCTCCGGGCGGGGAGCGCTCGTCTGCGGGCGATGCGGAAAATCATTGAGGCCCGATGATCCGCAATCTCAGCACTGTCTCGGGGTGACCCGCCCAATACGCCTCAATGGAAGTTGCAAGGGGGGCCCCAGCCAACAATTTGTTCGCGTCCTTTTCGCGAGGGGCATCTTGGCGAGAATTTCATGAGTGACCTTGGCTTACAGACAATTACAAATAGAAGTTTTTTGTCGTTTTGTCTGAAAGGACAGTTGCGACCGTCGATCCCAGGATGATAAGAGGCCACCGCAGCTGCAGAAGAGCCGGTACCAACATCGGCTCGAGGCAGCTTGCCTACAATCGCTGGAGTTCGAAGATGATGATGAAGCGAAGCTACGCCGTCGCGCTGGTTGTTCTGTCCACCCTCGCCTGCCAGGTCAATGATGATTCTGGCGATGTGAATGATGTTGCCGAACTGACTGACGATACGGAATCGGTCTTTTCCGCGCGCGAC
>JAGRHX010000551.1 GCA_020444775.1 Gammaproteobacteria bacterium | reverse complement strand
AGATTCGGTGCTTCGTCACAGATTCAATGTATTCAGTTTCAGAATCGGGCTGGTTGGAAGCATGAGTAGACCATGGGGCTTGGTTGTTTGGAAGATTGGTGTGCCATGCGTATAGGAACTCGCGGTGACAATTGTGACGACGACAACACACCTGGCGGGGAAACAAGAGTGCCCATGACCTGGCCCAGCTTTATCTCGGTGCCGCGTTGGCGAGCCGAGCATCAGGGTGATCACCCAGCCTTCATCTTTCTTGCGGACGGTGAGCGGGAGGTTCGCCGTTTGACCTATGCCGAGATGGACTATCAGGCCAGGTCGGTCGCGGCCTGGCTGCAGAGCCGCGAATTGGTCGGGGAACGAGTGCTGCTGCTCTACCCACCAGGCCTGGACTTCGTCATTGGCTTCCTCGGCTGTCTATACGCGGGCAGCGTGGCGGTCCCCGCGTACCCTCCCCATCCGCGCCGGGCCGACCCGCGGCTTACAGCCATCATGGATGACTGCAGGCCGGGCGCTGCGCTGTGTGTCCAATCGGATCGGGCGTTGCTCGATCGGCTCCTCGCCGACCGCCAGCTGGCGCTTCTCGCCACCGATGACGTTGCCGACCTGGGAGAGGCTCGTGCCGACGGCTGGCAGGAGCCGAGGTGTGCCCCAGACACGCTCGCCTATCTTCAATACACCTCCGGGTCGACCGGGGAGCCCAAGGGCGTCATGGTCACGCACGGCAACCTGCTCCACCAGGCTGAGTATCTGTTGAGCATTTGCCGGTACGACTCATCCAGCGTGCATGTGAGCTGGCAGCCCTTCTTCCACGATATGGGTCTGGTCGGAAGCCTAGTCGAGCCCGTCTACAGCGGCGCACTAGCCGTCATCATGTCTCCCGCCGCCTTCTTGAGGAATCCAATACGCTGGCTGCAGGCCATCAGCAAGTACCGCGGCACCGGAGTTACGGCACCCAATTTCGCCTTCGACCTGTGTGTCACCGGCACTACGCCGGCGCAGCGCGAGGGGCTGGATTTGAGCTCATGGGAGGGTGCTTGGAATGGTGCCGAGCCGATCAGAGCCGATGTGCTGGACCGCTTCAGTGAGGTATACGAGCCCTACGGATTCCGTCGCCGCACCCATCTGCCCTCGTATGGCATGGCGGAGACGACCCTGTGCGTGACCGCGAGTCGTCTTGACCGCCTGCCCTTGATTGCGAGTTTCGAGCAGGAGGCGCTCGAGCAGAACCAGGTCGTGCCCTGTGCATCGGATGCGACGTCGGCGACCAGGTTGGTGGGGTCCGGCCTGGTCGGTGGCGGTCTCGATGTGGCGATCGTGGATCCGGACACCCTCGTGCGTTGCCCGGACAACCGGATTGGTGAAATCTGGGTTGCGGGCGACAGCGTTGCTCAGGGCTACTGGCAACGTCCGGACCTGACCGAAGCGACCTTCCATGCGCGAATCTCGGACTCCAACGAGGGGCCGTACCTGCGAACCGGCGATCTGGGCTTCCTGCATGACGGCGAGCTGTTCGTCACGGGCCGTCTCAAGGACATGCTCATCATTCGCGGCCGGAATCTGTATCCGCAAGACATCGAGCTGATTGCGCAGCAAAGCCATGATGCGTTGCAGGCCAACACCGGTGCCGCCTTTTCCGTGGACGTCGATGGACGCGAAGTGCTTGCTTTGGCCCTGGAGGTCAAGCGAACGGAGCGGAATCGCGTCGACGCCGATGAGGTTTTCGAGGCGGTACGCCGCGCCGTAGGTGAGCATTTCGGTGTCGATGCTCACTGGGTCGGGCTGGTGCAACCCAATCGGATCCCAAGAACGTCGAGCGGCAAGGTCATGCGCAGGGCGTGCCGCCAACAGCATCTGTCCGGCGAGTTGCCCTTGCTGGCCGAATGGCGACCCGCTGGCGGCGACGAACAACAGGTGGCGGCTGCGCCGGACGACAAGAGCATGCTCGAGCGCCTTCGCGCCTCGAACCCTTCCGCACGACGGTTGGCCCTGGTGAGCCATCTCCAGACGGAGATCGCGCACGCCTTGGAGCTTCGCAACGCACCCGACCCGCAAACGGGTTTCGAGCGACTGGGTATCGATTCCATGGCCGCCGTGGAGCTGGTGAATCGGTTGCACGATCAGCTCGAAGGCGCGGTGGACCTGCCTACCACGCTGCTGTTCGACCAGCCCAACATCGAGGCCGTCGCACGCTACGTCGAGGACTCCCTGTTCGGTCGCGAGGAACAACCGGCAGGCCCGGCACGACCAGAGCAGGCGTTGAACGAGCCCGTGGCGGTGGTTGGTCTGGCTTGTCGATTTCCGGGTGCGGCGGATGCCGAGGCCTTCTGGCAGGTGCTCGACCAGGGAATCGATGCAATCCGCGAAGTGCCTGATGAGCGTTGGGACATCTCCGCGCATTTCGACGAGGAGCCGGGTATCCCCGGCAAGATGTACAGCCGATTCGGCGGCTTCATCGACGAGATCGACGGATTCGATGCGGCCTTTTTCGACCTGTCGCCGCGTGAGGCGGTCAGCATGGACCCCCAGCATCGCCATCTGCTGGAGGTTTCCTGGCTGGCCTTGGAGGACGCTGGGATTGCCCCTAGAGCGATTTCCGGCCGGCCGGTCGGAGTCTTCGTGGGTATCTCGACCGGTGACTACCAGCAGGTTCTCGCTGATCAGGGCGACCGGTTCACAGACGCTTTCATGGCCACCGGCAATGCGCCGAGCGCGGCGGTTGGTCGTCTCTCTTTCGTCCTCGGTCTGCAGGGACCTTGCGTGTCGGTCGACACGGCCTGCAGCTCGTCGCTGGTGGCCGTGCACCAGGCGGTGCAGAGCTTGCGTCTGGGCGAATGCGAAGCCGCTCTGGCGGGCGGGGTCAACGCGGTGTTGCGCCCGGAGATCACCTCGGCGTTCTGCAACGCGAGACTGTTGGCCCCGGACGGCAGATGCAAGACCTTCGACGCGGCGGCGGATGGATACGTGCGCAGCGAAGGTTGTGGAATCGTCGTGCTCAAGCGGCTCCACGATGCGCAGCGTGACGGTGATCGCATCCTGGCGGTCATCCGTGGCAGCGCCATCAATCAGGATGGACGCAGCAGTGGTCTGACTGCTCCGAACGGTCCTTCGCAGACGCGTGTGATCAGCGATGCGCTGGCGGCGGGCGGCGTTGCGCCGGCTGACGTTCAGTACCTGGAGTGCCATGGCACGGGGACGGTCTTGGGCGACCCCATAGAGGTGCAGGCCGCCGACGCAATCCTCAGCGCCGGACGAGAGCAGGATTCACCGCTACTCATCGGCTCGGTGAAGACCAACCTTGGCCATCTGGAAGCCGCCGCCGGCATCGCCGGACTCATCAAGGTGATCCTGGCGCTTCAGCACGAGCGGATCCCGCCTAGCCTGCATTTTCGCTCCCCGAATCCACGCATCCCTTGGGATTCCCTGAACGTCGAGGTCGTGAACGAGCCGCGGGCATGGACGGCGGACGCCCATACACGTATCGCCGGTGTGAGCTCTTTCGGATTCGCAGGTTCGAACGCTCATGTGGTGATCGAAGAGGCACCGCCCCGGCCCGCTCAGACGTCGGTCGACCCATCGGGTCCCGGTCCGTGGCTGTTGGCGATCTCGGCGCGCACCGAGAATGCCCTGCAGGACCTCGTGGGCCGCTACCGGGCCTGGCTGCGTGCGCACCCGGCAACGTCACTCCCGGAAATCTGCCATACGGCCAACACCGGTCGCGAACATTTCGAACATCGCGCGGTCCTGGTCAGCGAAGGACGGGAGGCGCTGCACCAGCAGCTGGACGCCCTGGCCCAACGCCGTGCAGCGGCGGGCGCCACGCTGGGGGTGGTGAATCGAAACAGCGGCAGGCGGGTCGCCTTTCTGTTTCCGGGTGAAGGGCTGCAATACGCGGGTATGGGCCGCGAGCTCTACGAGAGTGAGCCGGTGTTCCGCGCATGCGTGGACCGCTGTGCCGAGGTTTACGGTGAACACGGTGATCCCGGGGCGCTCAAAGCGCTGATGTTCGATCCGCGCAGCAACCCGGAGCCGGCGCAGACGCGGCATATCCGCCCGGCCTTGTACACGCTGCAGGTCTCTTTGGCGGCGCTATGGCGCAGCTGGGGTGTAGTCCCCGACGCGGTTCTCGGCCACAGTGCCGGCGAGTACGCCGCTGCTTGCGTGGCCGGTGTCTTCGGGCTGGAGGATGGCTTGAGGCTGGTCATCGAGCGCGGCCGACTCATGGAGAGCCTGCCGCCCGGTGGCGGCATGCTGTCGGTTACGGCGCCGGCGGACCGGGTGGAAGCGGCGTTGGTCGGAGACGAGGGCGCCTGTGTATCGGCGTACAACGGTCTCAATACCGTGGTCAGCGGCACGACCGCGCGCTTGGATTCGCTCCAACAGTCGTTCGACGAGCAGGGCTTGTACTGTGCGCGGTTGCCGGCAACCAACGCCGCCCACAGCATGTTCGTCGATCCCATCCTGGACGATTTCGAAGCCTTTGCACGGCGCATCGACTACGCGGCGCCTTCGAGAACGTTGGTCAGCGCCATGACCGGCGCGGTGCTGGGCGCCAGTGAGATTCCGGATGCCGCATATTGGCGAGCCCAGACACGCCAGCCGGTTCGCTTTGCACAGGCGGTGCGCACGCTGTTCGAGACCGTTGCTTGCGACGTTGTGCTGGAGCTGGGGCCACAAGCGGAGCTGATGTGGCTGGCCCGGATGTGCTGGCGTCCGGAGCACAAGGTGTTGTGGGCCAGCTCGCTTGCCAAGGACCGCGCAGCCCGTTCGCAGATGCTCTCCAGCGCCGCACAGTTGCACGCCAACGGCGTCAGTCTGGATTTCGCCGGGATGCGTACGGTCGCGCATCAGCCCCACCGCCTGGCGCTACCCGCCTATCCCTTCCAGCACGAGTCCTACTGGGCGGGCCCGATGGGCGGGGAGGCCTTGGCCGGGTTGGGTGACAGTCTCTATCAGGTGCAGTGGGAGTCGGTCGAGGCCGGCGTAGAGCAGCCGAGGCAGAGCTGGCTCGTCCTCGCGCAGGATGCCAGTCTCGGTGATGAGGTGGGTGCGGCGTTGCGTGGCCGCGAACAAGGACCTGTGACCATCGTGACGCTGGCTGGAGACGAGGTCGCGGTGGAGGGTTTCGAGGCGATGCTTCAGAAGGCCCGCCAGTCAGGGCCCATCGACCACCTCGTGCTGCTCGCCGGCCCGGTGACGGCGGCGGATGCTGACGGCGAGGCCGTTCACCGTGCGCAGACAACCGGTGTGAATAGTGCCTTGCTGGCCGCGCGGGCGCTGATCTCGGCGCGTGTCTCGGCGCGGCTGTGGCTCGTGACCCACGGTGCGCACGCGGTGCTGGAGGGCGAATCGGTCGATCCCACACACTCGACCTTGTGGGGATTCGGTCGGACGTTCGGCGCCGAACACCCGGACCGCTATGGCGGCATGATCGATTTGCCGTTGCTTGCCGAGGTATCGGATCGCGCCGCCATGCTGGCCGATGCCCTGGTGCGCGACGATGGCGAGAACCAGATTGCCCTGCGGGGTGGACAACGCCTGGTCGCGCGTCTGCAGCACTACACGGTGCCGCGTGCCACGCCTGAACGACTCGAGGCCAACGCCACCTATTTGATCACTGGAGGTACAGGGTCATTGGGTCTGGCATTGACCCGACACCTGTGCGAGTGCGGCGCGAAGCAGATCGTCCTGACCAGTCGTTCTGGTGCCAACGACGCCGTGCTCGCGACGATTCAGGAGCTTGCGGACGCCGGGTGTCGCGTCGAGGTGGTGAAGGCGGACGTCGCGATTCCAGCGCAAGCCGAGCTGTTGCTGGAGCGGATCGATGCGCTGGCGGATGGTTGCCCGCTGCGTGGCATCATTCACGCCGCCGGCGTGCTCGAGGGAGCGCCCAGCGCGGAGCAGACCTTGGAGGCGTTGGCCAGGGTGTTGGCGCCCAAGGTGTGGGGCGCCTGGAATCTGCATCGTCTGACCGCCGAGAAGGCCATCGAGCTCGATTTCTTCGTGTTGTTCAGCTCGGGCTCCTCGTTGCTGGGATTGCGTGGGCATTCGAACTACAGCGCCGCCAACGCCTACCTGGACAGTCTGGCCCAGCACCGACGGAGTCGAGGACTTCCCGGTGTCAGCATCAACTGGGGCCCCTGGGCTGAAGCCGGGATGGCTACCCGCATGGAGGCCGGAAGCTGGGAGGAGATGGGTACGCGCTTGATGCAGCCGCGTACCGCGATGCGGGCGTTCGACAGGATCGTCTTCGGAGAGGCGGCCCAGGTGTGCGTCCAGCCCATGAACCTGTCGCGTTGGAGCGAGCTTGCGCGGACCGGTCGTCTACCACCGGTCCTGCTCAAGCTGCTGCAGCCACTGCTGTCGTTGGACCAGGCAGGGGGTGCTCGAGCAGGCGCCCCGGTCCGCGTCGGCGCTTCGAAAAAGGTCGGCGCGCTCGTTGGTCGACTGGCCGGGCTCGGCCCGGCCGCGCGCCGTGCGGCGCTGCAGACGCATATCAGCGAGCAGATTGGCGCGGTGCTGGGGTTGCCGGCGGAGAAGATCGATCCAGAGGCCGGCTTCTTCGACATGGGTATGAACTCCATCATGGCGGTGCAGCTGCGGGACGCCCTCGAATCGGGGCTCGACGGCTCGCTCGACCTGCCGGCCGCGGTGGTCTTCAACCACCCAACGGTTCGGAAGATGTCCGCCTACCTGGCCACTGCCCTGTTCCCAGCGGGTGATGCGCAACCCATCCAGCCCGCATTGCAGGTGGCGGACGCCGCCGCGGCGACCGCAGCGGCGCGCCGCTTTGGCATGTCCGAACTGGCGGAGGCTACAGAGCAACTGGTCGAAGAGGTCCTGGGCACGGATGACTGGACCGCTGATGCTGATGAGAGCAGCGAGGATGTGCGTAATCGCAAGACCCTGGCCGCGATTCTGGCCTTGCGAGCCGAGTTGAACCGTCTGCAGTCGCGGGTGAGCGACCCGCTCGCGGTGGTGGGCCTGAGTTGCCGATACCCGGGTGGCGACGGGCCGGAAGGGTTCTGGCGTATGCTCGACGAGGGTCGCGATTGCATTACCGAGGTCCCCGCCGAGCGCTGGTCGGCGACCGACTTCTACGATGTAGACCCCGACGCCCCGGGAAAGATGAACACCCGCCAGGGTGGTTTCTTGAGCGGTATCGACCTCTTCGACGCGAGCTTCTTCGATATCTCGCCGCGGGAGGCCAGAAGCCTCGATCCTCAGCAACGGATATTGCTGGAAGTGGCCTGGGAGGCCCTGGAGAGCGCGAATCTGCCGCCGCGTCGTCTGCGAGATGCCCGGGGTGGCGTGTTCGTCGGCATTTCCGTGTCCGATTACGTCGAACGCGTGGCAGCCCAGGGGCTGGACAATCTGGATGCCTACGTTGGCACGGGCAATGCGCTCTCGGCTGCCGCGGGGCGGCTGGCATTCACGCTCGGTTGGCACGGGCCTGCGCTCGCCATCGATACCGCATGCAGCTCTTCGCTCGTCGCGCTGCACGAGGCCTGTACCAGCCTGCGTGCCGGCGAATGTGACATCGCGCTGGCCGGTGGTGTCAGCCTGGTGCTCAACCCGACCGTTTCGTTGATCCTGTCCAAGGCGCACATGTTGAGCCCGGACGATCGCTGCAAGACCTTCGATGCCGCGGCCAACGGTTATGTCAGGGGGGAGGGATGCGGAATCGTCGTGCTGAAGCGTCTCAGCGACGCGCAACGCGACGGCGATCGAATCCTGGCCTTGATTCGTGGGACGGCCGTGAATCAGGACGGGCGCAGCAGTGGTCTGACCGTGCCGAACGGTCTGTCACAAGAGCAGGTCATTCTGGACGCCCTGCACAGCGCTGGAGTCGAGCCGGCGGCGGTGCAATACCTCGAGGCGCACGGTACTGGAACCCCGCTCGGCGACCCCATCGAGGTCCAGGCGGCGGACTCGGTGCTCTCCAAGGGGCGCGATCCGCAGCGGCCGCTCGTGGTCGGGTCGGTCAAGACCAACATAGGGCACACTGAGTCGGCCGCGGGCATTGCCGGGGTCATCAAGGTCATCCTGGCCATGCAGCACGAACGGATTCCGAAGAGCCTGCACTTCCAGACACCGAATCCGCACATTCCCTGGGAGCAGCTGAATGTGAAGGTGGCTGCCGACGCCGTGCCTTGGCCGTCCGGTCCGGAGCGACGAATCGCGGATGTGAGCTCGTTCGGCTTCGTGGGCACGAACGCCCATGTCGTGGTGGAAGAGGCGCCGGCAACGGAACCTGCGGTCGTCGCCGAGCCCGAACGTCCCGGTCGGTGCGCGCACCTTCTTACCATCTCGGCGCGTAGCGAAGCAGCCCTGTCGGCGCTGGCAGGCCGCTACGCTGAACGTCTGGCGCGGGACGTGGAGTCGTCCCTGCTCGACCTCTGCCACGCCGCCAATACAGGCCGCGATCATTTCGAAGAGCGAGCCGCGTTGGTGTTCGGCGGTCGTGAGCAATTGCAGGCCCAGCTTGCGGGACTGCAAAGCGCTCAGACGCCATCCGGGGTCATGCGCGGTCGTGTCAGCTTGCGAAGTGGACGCCGTACCGTGTTCCTGTTCACGGGTCAGGGCTCTCAGTTCGTCGGTATGGGCCGTGCGCTGTACGATACCGAGCCGGTGTTCCGAGCATGCTTCGACCGTTGCGTCGAGCTGTTCAGAGGGTTGCGCAGCGATGCAGCCGACCTACGCGAGGTCGTATTCGAGGAGAGCGAGACGGACCGGTTGCGTCGGACCGAATACACGCAGCCAGCCCTCTACGCGCTGGAAGTATCGCTACTGGCGCTGTGGCGTGACTGGGGAGTAGAGCCGGATGTGGTGCTCGGTCATAGCGTGGGCGAATACTCGGCGGCCCACGCCGCGGGCGTCTTCAGCCTGGAAGATGGTATGAGGCTCATCACGGAGCGGGGACGGTTGATGCAGAGTCTGCCGGCCGGCGGTGCCATGGCGGCGGTGTCGGCCAGCTCGGAAGTCGTCCAGAGCGCGCTTCACGAGTTCAGCGAGGTCTGCATCGGTGCCTACAACGGTGCCGACACGGTCATCAGCGGCACGCAGGCGCAGGTGGAGGCACTGATAGGCCGATTCGAAGAGCAAGGCTTGCGCTGCAATCGCCTGCGGACATCACACGCGTTTCATAGCGCGTTGATGGACCCGATTCTGGACGAGTTCCGGACGGTCGCATCGAGTGTGACGTTCCGGCCACCGACCAAGCGCCTGCTCAGCAATGTCGACGGGCAGGTCATCGAGGACGACCGGGTGCTCGACGCTGATTACTGGACCAGCCACATCCGCCAAGCGGTCCACTTCGAGCACAGTATCCGGTCCCTCGAGCAGCTCGGTTGCGACATCATGGTGGAGATCGGGCCGCATCCCGTGCTGATTGGCATGGGTCAACGTTGTTGGAGTGGGGACAAGTCACCACTTTGGGTGCCCACCCTGCGTCGTGGCCGTGACGACACCCGGCAGATGCTAAGCGCGGCTGGATCGCTGCATACCGGTGGAGTCGAGTTGGATTTCGTTGCGATGGATGCGCCCTGGCAGAGTTCTCTGCGTCAGGTCACGTTGCCGTTCTATCCATTCCAACGTCAGCGTCACTGGGTCAAGGCGCCGCCGCCGGTGGCTCGGCCGACCGGACCGCGGTCGGCCGAGTATCTCTATCGAGTCAACTGGAAGCCTCTGGACGCCCAGCCGAACAGCGTCGATGCTGGCAAGCTGGAGACATGGCTGATCCTGTCGGACCGCGGCGGTGTTGGCGCGGCGCTCCGCGATCGGCTCGAGAGCAGTGGCCGCAAGTGCGTGTACCTGGCCCCGGGCAAGGGCATGACGCTTGATATCGAAGCGCTGCACGAGGCCATCGGCGCCGCGCAGGCGGACCCATCGGCGCCGCTTGCGAAGGTGATCCACCTGTCGAGTCTGGATGGTTCCGAACCTGACAGCTTCTCCGAGTTGCGTGACGCCCAGGAGCGCGGTGTGCTGAGCGCTCACATCCTCGCCCAGTCTCTGCTGGGTTCTGCACGGCCGGCCGCGCTGTGGCTGGTTACCCGAGGAGTGCACCGGGTCATCGACAGTGATGGTGTCGATCCTACACATGCGCCCTTGTGGGGGCTTGGCAAGTCCATCGCCCTGGCCCATCCGGAGATCTGGGGTGGCATGCTGGATCTGCCGTCGGTCGACGATCCGAAGAGCGTCGGTGAGTCGATCATGCAGGCGCTGAGCGCGGATGATGGTGAGGACCATGTCGCGCTACGCCAGGGACAGCGATGGGCAGCGCGGCTCGAAGCGGATGCCGATGTGGGCGGCGGCAAGCCGCTGAACGTGGACGCGGCGGGCACGTATCTGATCACCGGCGGTGCCGGAGCCATCGGGCTGCGGATCGCCGCGCGACTCGTCGAGCGTGGCGCGCGCCATCTGGTCTTGAGCGGGCGCAGCGCACCCGATGCCACTGCCAACGAGCAGATCCGGGCGCTGGAGGCGAATGGTTGCGAGGTCAGGATGATCCGGGCCGATGTCAGCCAGGAAGCGGACGTGACCCGGCTGTTCGATGACATCGATGCTTCCGGCATGCCGCGGCTCGCCGGCATATTCCACGCTGCCGGCATGACTCGCATCGGCCCCTTCGACCAGCTGTCACGTCAGCAATTCATCGAGGTCATGGGACCGAAGGTCTGGGGAGGCTGGCTGCTGGAGCACGAGCTCAGCTCGCGCGGATTGGCCCCCTCCTTGTTCGTTTGCGTGTCCTCGGTGGCCGCGGTGCTTGGAGCCGGCCGACAGGCGGATTACGCGGCGGCGAACATGTACCTGGATGCACTGATGACACGCCGCCAGCTCGATGGCGCAGCAGGATGTAGTATCGACTTCGGACCATGGGGAGAAGCCGGTATGTCTGCCGACGATGAGACGTCGCGGCAGATGAAACTGTTGGGCTTCAATTTGTTCAAGCCGGACGTGGCGCTCGATGCAATGGAGGAGGTCATCGGCGCTGGACGGGCCGTGTCCGTGGTCGCGGACGTGAACTGGTCATCGTTCCGGGACCTGGCCGAGGCGCAAAGACCACGGCCTTTGTTGGAGGCGCTTGGTTCGACGGACGTCGCCGACGCGGCGCAAGCAGACAGCTCCTCGAGCCCCGCACCGCTGGTGACGCAGCTGACCGAGGCTGCACCTGAAGCGCGGGTCGAGATGCTGACACAGGTCATCAAGGAGGAGCTGGCGCGGGTGCTGGAAAGACCCGTCGAGGACATCGCCGACGACATGGGCTTCTTTGATCTAGGCATGGATTCGCTCATGGCCATCGAGTTCCGCGATGGCCTGTCCAGACAATTGGGACAGGTGCTGTCGGCGACCGTGGTCATGGATCGACCCGACATCGGCACGCTGACGGCATACCTCATCGAAGAGCTGCTGGGTTTGCCGCTCATCCAGACCAGGCAAGACGCGAAACGGTCGGCGGACGAAGACACGGCGGTCGACACCACTGAATCAGAAGTGCACGGGCTGTCGGCCGGGGAGGTTGCTTCCGCCCTGGATGACGAGCTCAAGGAGATCCTCGGGGAATGACCACGACGACGTCACCGCCTGATTCGCAGGTGAGCGAGTCCCTGGCGGACCGAGAGAAGAAGGCGCTGGTCGCGATCAGGAAGTTGCGCGCGCGGCTGCAGGAAGTCGAGTACAAGCAGCACGAGCCGATTGCGATCGTCGGTCTCAGCTGCCGGTTCCCCAAGGCCCCGGATGCGGACAGCTACTGGCGACTCCTCGACGCGGGCACGGACGCCATTCGTGAGGTTCCGGCCGATCGATGGGATATCGACGCCTACTACGATCCCGATCCCGATGCGCCGGGCAAGGTCTACACGCGGCGGGCTGGCTACATCGACAACATCGAAGGTTTCGACGCCGCCTTCTTCGGTATTTCCCCCCGGGAAGCCGAGTTCATGGACCCGCAGCAACGGATATTGCTCGAGCAGGCCTGGCATGCCCTGGAGTACGCGGGCATCGCGCCGCGTAGCCTGCATGGCTCGCGTACCGGTGTCTTCGTGGGTATCACGGCCTGCGACTACGCCATGATGATCCAGGAAGCCGGCATCGATATCGGCCCGTACTACGTCACCGGCAACCCGCTCAACGTGGCGGCGGGACGATTGGCGTATGTGCTGCGCCTGCACGGACCGGCGATGGCCATAGACACGGCTTGCAGCTCATCGTTGGTCGCCGTGCATCAGGCCTGTCAGAGTCTCCGGAGCGGAGAGAGCGACCTGGCACTGGCCGCTGGCGTCAACCTGCTCATCAGCCCGCAGTCGACCATAGCGACCTGTCGCGCGCACATGATGAGTCCAGACGGGTGGTGCAAGACTTTTGATGAGGCGGCCGACGGCTACGTGCGTGGCGAAGGCTGTGGTGTCGTGGTGCTCAAGCGATTGAGCGATGCCCAGCGCAACCGTGACCGGATCCTCACCGTGATCCGCGGCAGCGCGGTCAACCAGGACGGCCACAGCAGCGGTTTGACGGTGCCCAATGGTCCGGCGCAGCAGCGTGTCATCACCGAGGCGCTACGCGTCGCCGGGCTCACGGCCAGTGATGTGCAGTACGTCGAGGCGCACGGAACAGGCACGCCGCTGGGCGATCCGATCGAATTGCAGGCAGTTTCCGCAGCGCTCGGTGCCGACCGCGACGTCGACTCGCCGCTGCTGGTTGGTTCGGTCAAGACCAACATCGGACACCTGGAGTCGGCGGCGGGGATTGCGGGGCTCATCAAGGTCGTGCTGGCCCTGCAGCATGGCCGGGTACCCGGACAGCTGCATCTGCATCGCCCGAACCCGCTCATTCCGTGGGACGAGCTGAATCTGCGCGTGCCGACGCGCAGCGAGCCATGGCCGATACAAGGTCAGCGGCGTATCGCGGGCGTCAGCGCATTCGGTTTCTCCGGGACCAATTCGCACGTGGTGGTCGAGGGACCGGTCGAGGAATCGAACCAGGCGTCTGATGCACAGCAACCAGCCTCGCCCGGCCATCGGCTGCTGACCCTGTCGGCTCGAACCAGCGAGGCACTCCGCCAACTGGCCGGTGAGTTCCAGCATTCGATCGAGGGCTCGGATGAGGACGGGCTGGCGGATGTCTGCTACACAGCGAACGTCGGTCGAAACCATTTCGAGCAACGGGCGGCGTTGGTGTTCGGCTCTGCCGACCAGTTGCTCTCGCAACTGCAGGCGCTCGGCAGTGGCGACGGGGCCCCTGGTCTGCATGTGGGAGAACTCGGTCAGGCCAACGCAAGACCCAAGATCGGATTCCTGTTCACCGGTCAGGGTGCCCAGTACACAGGGATGGGTCGAGAGCTCTACGACACCGAGTCGGTGTACCGGGATCATTTCGACAGATGCGCGGCAGAGTTCGAGCGACTTGGCGGGCACGAGGACGGCCCCGGTCTGCTCGAGCTGGTGTTCGAAGCGCAACATCAGGGGCTGTTGACACAAACACGCTACGTGCAGCCGGTTCTATACGCGCTGCAGGTCTCCCTGGCTGCGCTCTGGGATAGCTGGGGCGTGACTCCACACGTGCTGTTGGGTCATAGCGCTGGTGAGTATGCAGCCGCCTGTGTCGCGGGCGTCATCGGTATCGAGGACGGACTGAGACTCGTCGTCGAACGGGCGCGGCTGATGCAGGAACTGCCCGCGGGCGGAGCCATGCTGTCGGTGTCAGCCTCGGCAGACGTGGTGGAGACAGCGTTGGCCGGCGACGATTCGGTCTGCGTATCCGCCTACCATGGCCTGAATACGGTCATCAGCGGGTCCGCCGAGCGACTCGATGCTCTGATGGCGCAGTTCGAGGAGCAGGAGCTCAATTGCCACAAGCTGCCCGCGTCCAATGCGTTTCATAGCATGTACGTGGATCCGATGCTGGATGCTTTCGAATCGTTCGCCGGTGGCTTCGAGTACGCACCACCGTCCCGAAGGCTCGTCAGCAGCATGAC
Source organism: Gammaproteobacteria bacterium (assembly GCA_020444775.1). The sequence continues at coordinate 6,470 of JAGRHX010000551.1, read as the reverse complement.
TGGTTCGACGGTCGATCGTCTGGACGCCAGTTACTGGCGCAACCATGCGCGTCAGCCGGTGCGCTTCGCCGAGGCGGTGCGCACCTTGTTCGAGACCGTGGGCTGCGACGCGGTCGTGGAGCTGGGGCCACAGGCGGAGCTGATGTGGTTGGCGCGGATGTGCTGGCGGCCGCGGCACAAGGTCCTCTGGACGAGCTCGTTGGCCAAGGGGCAGGACGCTCACGCACAGATGCTGAGCGCCGCGGCGCAGCTCCACGTCCATGGAACGACCCTGGACTTCGCGGGCATCGAAGGCGACGCGCTTCAACGCCGAAGGCGGGTAACCGTCCCGCTGTATCCCTTCCAGCGCGAACGACATTGGGTCGAGTTTCCGGACTCACCTCGAGCACGCCCGGCATGGTCCGGTCAGACGCTCGAGGACTGTGTGTATCGTATTGTCTGGGAACGCAGGGCGACCGGTTCGGATCCGCAGCCGAGCGCTTCCGCGAATTGGCTCCTCGTCTGCGACGAAGCCGGCATGGGCGCGGCCGTGGCGCGGCAGCTCCAGCAGTTGGGACATCGATGTGTCTGTCTGGACGCCGGAACGTGCGCGGAGCTGACGGCTGACTCGCTCGCCGAACGGATCGGCGAAGCCGAGGTTGACGGGCCGTTCCAATATGTCGTGCATCTTGGCAGTCTGGACACGATCGAGGTCGGCAGCGTTGCGGACCTGCAGCGTGCGCAGACGTGTGGCGTGGAGAGCGTGCTGCGCCTGGTCCAGGCCTTGCTGAAGCGCAGCTGGAAGGGCCGGTTGTGGCTGCTGACGCGAGGGGTGCAGCACGTCGTCGAAGCCGACACCGTGCAGCCTGCGCACAGCCCGATCTGGGGCATGGGCAAGGTGATCGGACTGGAGCAACCTGCGTTGTGGGGTGGTCTGCTCGATCTGCCGATGTCCGTGGACACGACCGCGCTGGCCGCGGAGGTCGTGGCCGCATGCTCGGCCGATGATCCCGAAGACCAGGTCGCGCTGCGCGATGGCGGTCGCTGGGTGGCCCGCCTGGTCGAGGACCAGGCGCTTCGATCGGCTCATCTGCATCTGGAGGCTGACGCGACCTACCTGATCACGGGTGGTCTGGGTGATATCGGTATGAGCGCCGCGCGGCGGCTGGCGCAACGCGGTGCGCGTCATCTGGTGCTGAGCAGCCGAAAGCCTCCGTCCGAGGCCGCCGAGGCGGCCATTGCCCGGCTGGGTGAGCAGGGATGCGAGGTCACGGTGTTGCTCGCCGATGTGTCGCGCGAGGACGAGCTCCTTGGTCTGTTCGACGATATGCAGCAGCGGGGCCTGCCTCGGCTCGCGGGTGTGATCCATGCGGCCGGCGTGCCGTCCACGGTGCCCTTGGAACAGATGGATCGGGATGAGCTCTACGGCACCATCTCGGCCAAGGTGTTCGGTGCATGGCTTCTCGACCGAATCATTTCCGAGCGCGGCATGGAGCTTGCGTTCTTTGTCTGCACATCTTCGATCGCGGCGGTCTGGGGCAGCGCCACGCAAGCCTCGTATGCCGCTGGCAATGCCTTTCTGGATGCGCTCTGCGAGCGGCGCAGATTACAGGGCCGGGCCGCGACCGCCGTCAGCTATGGTCCCTGGCAGCAAACGGGCTCGGGCATGTCCACCGAGGAGGTGCTCGAGCTGCTCGCTCCGCGCGGCATCCACTCGGTGAGTCCGGAGCAGGCTTTGAACGGCATGGAGGCCCTGGTTGCGGCCGGGGTCACCGGGCGCGCGATCGCACGCATGGACTGGTCGAAGTTCCGGGTACTGGCCGAAGCCGCGCGACCGCGCCCCTTGCTGGAGCACCTCGGCCAGGCGCCGGCTCATGACCAGGATGCGCCGGTCGAAGAGCCGGCGTCGTCGGCTCTTCGGCGTTTGCGCGAGACACCCGAACCCGAGCGTTTCGAGGCTGTCGCGGCACTGGTGCGAAAGGAGTTCGCGGCGGTGCTGAAGCTGCCGTCGGAGCGCCTGACCGACGATGTGTCCTTTTTCTCGCTCGGCATCGATTCGCTCATGGCCGTGGAGGCGACCGATCGCCTGGACCGCCAGCTGGCGGGTATTGGGGTCACCGTTCAGCTGGTATTCGAGCATCCCTCGATTCGTCAGTTGGCAACGGAGCTCGCGCCCAGGATAGGTTCCATGGATACCGGCGCCGTGGCAGAGGCGCCGGCGAAGCCGGTGCTCGCCGAGAGCACCTTGAGCAGGCTCGAGTGGCCAGCGTCGATCAGTCAGAAACGTATCTGGTTCTTGCAACAGTGGGCGCCTGCGTCTCCGCAGTTCAATCTGCCGACCGCCATCCGTTTCAGAAAAGGTATCGAGCTCGGACTGCTGCAGAGAATCCTGAGTGAGCTGCTACGCCGTCACGATTCTCTGTGCACGACCCTGCGCGAGGTGGACGGAGAGGTGCTGCAGGTTGTGCAGCGACGCATGGTGCCGTTGCTGGCCATGTTCGATCTGTCGACCAGCGAGGACCCCGAAACCCGTTTACGGGAGCTCATGACGAGCGAAGCGCGCAAGGGCTTTGACCTGGCGAACAGTCCGATGATCCGGGTCAGCCTGGTAACGCTGAAGGCGTCGGAGCAGGTCCTGCTGGTGACCATGCATCATGCCATCTCCGATGGCACATCCAATCGGGTCCTGATTGAAGAGTTCCTGGCACTGTACGAGGCGTTTGCCAGGGGCGAGCCCTCTCCCTTGCCTGAGCCAGAAGTCCAATTCTGGTCCTACGCGGCCGACGAGCGCGCGCGACTGGAGCGTCCAGAGACCCAAGGTGACGAAGACTACTGGCGCGAGGAGCTCTCGCACATTCCGTCTTTGGACCTGAGCTGCGACCGTGTGCGTCCTGCCGTGCAGACACATCGTGGCGAGCATCTTCGTGTGTGCTTGTCGAGTGATTTGCGCGACGAGCTTCACCGCTTCAGCCGGGAAGCGGGTGTGACACCGTTCGAGACGCTGCTCGCGACCTGGGCCTTGTTGCTCGGTCGCTATTCGGGACAGGATGACTTCGGCGTCGGCACCCCCGTTGCCGGACGTCCCGGCTCTCAGTGGCGCAACGTGATCGGTCTGTTCCTCAACATGCTGACCTTGCGCATTCGCATGCAGAAGACGTGGACCGTGCGCGAGCTGCTGGCCCATGTTCACGACGTTGCCGCACGTGCTTACGCGCATCAGTCCCTGCCGTTCGACTGGCTCGTGCATCGCGTCAATCCAGTGCGTGACCCGAGTCGGGCGCCAATATTTCAGACGGCGCTGATCTTGCAGGTGACCAAACAGGACCTGAAGGACAGAATGGATCAGGTGGGGGTGGAGGTCGAGGATCTACGTCCACATCTGGGTGCGTCACAGTACGACATCACTCTCGATCTGGAAGAGACGAGCGGCGGCATTCAGGGTTTCTTGGAGTATAACGCCGACCTCTTCGATCGCTGGCGCGTCGAGCAGATGGCCGAACACTTCGAAACCCTGCTCGACTCGTTGCTGAAAGGGCTGGACAGATCGCTCGACGAACTGCAGCTGCTGAATGCATCCGAGCGCCATCGGCTATTGTGTGATTGGAATCAGAGCGTTCGCGATTTTCCGACCGAGCGTTGCGTGCACGAGCTGGTTGCCGAGCAGGCTCGTCGGAACCCGAAGAAGGTCGCGGTGATCTGTGGCGAACAGCGCCTGTCGTACGCGGACTTGAATCGGCGCGCCAATCAGCTTGCGCATCATCTGCGCGCGCGGGGCGTGGGCGCCGAAACGTTGGTGGGACTCTGCGTCGACCGGTCGGTGGACATGGTCGTCGCGATGCTGGGTGTGATGAAAGCGGGCGGCGCGTATGTGCCGCTGGACCCATATTTCCCGAAGCGACGCCTCGAGCAGATGCTGGAAGACTCGCGCGTGACCGTGCTCTTGAGTCAGGCGGCCTTGCTCGACCAGCTCCCCGAAACACAGGCCACGGTGGTTTGCGTGGACCGTGACCGCGATCGTATCGCCAGGGAGCCCGATCGCGAGCCGGAGCAGATTGCGAAATCCGATTCGACCGTCTACGTCATCTATACCTCGGGATCCACTGGCCGGCCGAAGGGCGTGGTTGTAACTCACGGCAACCTTCTGAACTTTCTGATGTCGATGGCTGAAGAGACCGGATTCACGGCAGCGGAAACCCTGGTCGCCGTCACCACCTTGAGCTTCGACATCTCAAATCTCGAGATACTGCTACCGCTGGTGCAGGGGGCGTGCACGGTTGTGGCAACGCGCGCGGCGACCCGTGACGCGCAGCTTCTGCAGCAGCTGTTGCGCGACAACAGCGCCACCATCATGCAGGCGACACCCGCAACATGGCGCATGTTGCTTGCCTCGAGCTGGCGTAATCCCGAGCAGATCCGGGTGTTGTGTGGTGGTGAAGCCCTGCCACGAGACCTGGCCGAGCAATTGCTCGATGTCACGGGCACGCTGTGGAATGTCTACGGTCCGACGGAAACGACCATCTGGTCGACGATTCACAGGGTTCGCGAAGTTCCTGGATCCACCGCACATCTTGGCCACCCGTTGGCAAACACCCAGCTGTACATCCTGGACGATCATTTCCAGCCCGTGCCGGTCGGGGTCCCCGGGGAGTTGTTCATCGGTGGATCAGGTGTTGCGAGGGGTTATCTGAATCAACCTGAATTGACCGCTGAGCGCTTCATTCCGGATCCTTTTGCCCCTCGACCGGGGGCACGCCTGTACCGGACCGGCGACCTCTGCCAACGTCTCGCTGACGGCAGCATCGAGTTTCTGGGGCGTAGCGATCAGCAGGTCAAGGTGCGCGGATTCCGCATCGAATTGGGCGACATAGAGGCCGCGATGGCCGCATGCCCGGGGGTGCGCCAGGCGGCCGTGACCGCGTGGAAGGGGGCCGATGGTTTCGATGCACTTGCCGGCTATCTCGTGGCGGACAAGGAATCTCGACCCGAAATTGCCGAGGTGAAGGCCGTTCTGCGTGAGTCTCTACCCGAGTACATGGTGCCCAATCTGTTCATGTATCTGGATGAGCTCCCGCTGACCCCCAACAACAAGATCGATCGGCGGGCATTGCCTTCCCCCGATACGGTTCGCGATGTGGCCCGCAAAGAATTCGTCGCGCCGCGTACCGAAACGGAGAGGGCGCTTGCCGAGATCTGGCAGGCGGTGCTCGGCGTGGAGCGTGTCGGTATCGGCGACGATTTCTTCGACCTCGGCGGGCATTCCTTACTCCTCGTCCAGATCCTCGCCACGCTCAAGGAGCGATTGAAAGTCGAGCTGTCCATCGTGGACCTCTACCAACACGCGACCGTGGCGGCGTTGGCCGAGCACCTGGAACGTCGATCGGACACCGCCGCGCCAGCCATCACGAACGAGGCCGAAGGGGTCCCAGCTTCAGATCCCAGCACCGTTGACCTGGAACCCAATGCCGACGCGAGCTCCTTCTCGGTGGCGAACAGGGAGATTCACCATCAGCTGGATGCCGGCCCGCCGTATACCTATAGACGCTACAGAGCGGGTGACAAAGGGCCGGCAATAGCTTCCTTGAGGGAGTCCTTCGGCCATGCGTTTGCCCGCAACGCGGAGCGAACCTTCGACTGGAAGTATTTGCAGAATCCTCGAAATCCGGCCGATGGTCCGATCGTCGATATCCTCGAGTGCGATGGACAGATCGTTGGTATGAACGGCCGTATACCTGTCGCTTTCAAGCTGAATGAAGACGAGCGAGCAGGCGTCTGGAACGGCGATACCCATGTCGTCCCAGAGCATCGAAAAGTCTCCGGCTGGTTTGCGTACCAGGCCAATCAGATCGCGCCTGAGGTCTCCTTGGGCATGCCCAACCCACACAACTACGCAATCATATCCGCCGCTAATGCGGTCATCGATATCGCCCGCTTCACGGAGCTCAAGGTTTGCCTCGATATTGGCCCCGTGCTCGAGACAAAGGGCTTCAATCCTGTTCTCTCCTCGATCTGTGGTCTCGCCTTCGCACCGGTCCCAAGGACCCTCGATTCGATCGCCAGATTCCGAATCGAAAGCGGGATTTCCGTGCGCAAGATCGTTGATTTCGACGACACTCGATTCGACGACCTCTGGTGCAGAGTGTCGGATGGCTATGCGGGGATCATGGTTCGGGACCGCGCGTTTCTGTCCTGGCGTTTCGACGACTGTCCGAACCGCAGCTACACCCGCTATGTCGCCGAACGGGACGGGCAGGTGGTCGGGTATATGGTGACTCGGGAGTTTCCGTGGGGTGGCGTCGGACGGGGCAGGATCGTCGACTACCTGGTAGGTAAGAAGGACCTTGCAGTATTGAATAGCCTGCTACGCAGCGCCCTGCACGATTTCAGGGTTCGCGGCGTGGTTTCCGCCATCTGCTCGGTTTTCACAACGGAGACTGATCAGCTTCGAGAGCTTCGACGCCCCGGCTTCTTCCACAGCCGGCCAGGACCTGTTA